>NZ_JBHXNP010000039.1:0-71748 GCF_042719495.1 Streptomyces sp. NPDC058525 | reverse complement strand
GTTGGGGGGGGGGGGGGGGGGGGGGGTCGGGAGGGCCGGCGCTTTTCTGGGGTGGCGGGGGGCGCGGTGGGTGGGGGTGCCCCGGGTGGGGGGGGCGGGGGGAAGCCCCGCGCAGCGGGACGGGCCTGTCGTCGGGCGTCGGCGAACCGGCGGCAGGCGGGGGGTCAGCCGTTGCGGGGGCCCGGGAAGGCCGGGGAGCGGGGGGCCGTCACGGCCTGGGACTCCTCGCGCAGCGGCTGCGGCGGGACCGAACGGGCGGCCGGGATCGTCGGCAGCGGGCCCATGGTCCGGGTGGTCGTCCCCTCGGCCGGCGGCTCCGCGGCCTCGGCGGCCTGCGCGCGCCGCGCACCGTAGCGCCGGTGCACGGCCTGCTTGGTGACGCCGAGCGCCGAACCGACCGCGTCCCACGAGAAGCCGAGTGAGCGGTCGAAGTCCACGGCGGCGGTGACCAGCGTCTCGACGCTGTCCCGCAGCTCCTGGGCGAGGCGGACGGTGGGCGCGGGCGCCCGGCCGTAGACGACGAAACCCGTGGAGGGACCGGAGCGGCGCGGGCGGTACACATTGCCGAGCTGGGCGGTGAGCGTACGCAGGGCATCCACTTGCCGGCGAACCCGCTCGATGTCCCGCACCAGCAGGTGCAGGCTGGCCCGGGCTTGGGCGTCGTGGGTGGCGTGGTCGGCCATGAAGAAGCCTCTCGAACCGGTGCTGAAGGGCGGATCGGGCCGCAGAAACCGTTCGCGAACGCGGCCCGTTTTGGTCAATCTCTTTTGACCAACGCGCCACCTGGCGCGCAGGTCACGCTCTGGGGGCGTGTCGGCATATGCGAGAGGCGCGTGTGTGTGCGTACGCCCCCTGTCGGCCTCGGGTCCGGCCTCGGGCCCGGCCGCGGGTCAGGCCGCGGGTCAGGCCGCGGGTCAGGCCTCTGGGGCGCTGCCCGGGCGGCGCCCCATAGACTGGTGCGCTGCTGACAGCCGAGATAGCGAGGTAGGACCCAGTGAAGCTCGTCTTCGCAGGCACCCCCGAGGTCGCCGTGCCCGCCCTGGACGCCCTCATCGCCTCCGGGCGGCACGAGGTCGCGGCCGTCGTCACCCGGCCCGACGCACCCGCCGGCCGCGGCCGCCGGCTCGTCGCCAGCCCGGTCGCCGAGCGCGCCGAGGAGGCGGGCATCGAGGTGCTCAAGCCCGTCCGGCCGCGCGACCCCGAGTTCCAGGCCCGGCTGCGCGAGATCGGCCCGGACTGCTGCCCGGTCGTCGCCTACGGGGCGCTGATCCCCAAGAGCGCCATCGAGATCCCCCGGCACGGATGGGTCAACCTGCACTTCTCGCTGCTGCCCGCGTGGCGCGGCGCCGCTCCCGTGCAGCACTCGATCATGGCGGGGGACCAGCTCACCGGCGCCTCCACCTTCCAGATCGAGGAAGGCCTGGACTCCGGCCCGGTCTACGGGATCCTCACCGAGGAGGTCCGCGCGAGCGACACCAGCGGAGACCTGCTGACCCGGCTCGCCTTCGCCGGCGCCGGACTGCTGGCCGCCACCATGGACGGCATCGAGGACGGCACCCTGCGCGCCGTCGAGCAGCCCGTCGACGGGATCTCCCTCGCGCCCAAGATCACGGTGGAGGACGCCCGGATCGACTGGACCGCCCCGGCCATGCGCGCCGACCGCGTCGTGCGCGGCTGCACGCCGGCCCCGGGCGCGTGGACCGTCTTCCGCGGGGAGCGCCTCAAGCTGATCTCGGTGGGCCTGGTGCCGGACCGTACGGACCTGGCGCCGGGCGTGCTGGCCCCGGCCAAGAACAACGTCTACGTCGGAACCGGCTCGCACGCGGTGGAACTGCTGTGGGTCCAGCCCCAGGGCAAGAAGCCCATGCGCGGCGCCGACTGGGCCCGCGGGGTGCGGATCGCTCCCGGCGAGCGCGTCGGCGGCACGGACGTAGGCTGAATCCACCCCGAGCAGTTCCCGTACCTCCCTGACTCCCGTACTTCCAGTACCTCCCGTATCTCCCGTACCTCCCGTACCTCCAGTACCTCGTAAATCCGGAGCACCTTTCACGTGAGCGAACAGCCCCGTCGCCGTCCCGCCGCAGGCGCGGGCGGCAAGCCGAACAAGTCGGCCAAGCCCTACCGGCGGCCCCAGAAGGACCCCGTCCGGATGCTGGCCTTCGAGGTGCTTCGGGCGGTGGACGAGCGCGACGCCTACGCAAACCTCGTGCTGCCGCCGCTGCTGCGCAAGGCCCGCCAGGACGAGAGCTTCCAGGCGCGGGACGCGGCGCTGGCCACCGAGCTGGTCTACGGCACGCTGCGCCGGCAGGGCACCTACGACGCGGTGATCAAGGCGTGCATCGACCGCCCGCTGCGCGAGGTCGACCCGCCCGTGCTGGACGTGCTCTCGCTCGGCGCGCACCAGCTGCTCGGCACCCGGATCCCCACCCACGCCGCCGTCTCGGCCAGCGTGGAGCTGGCCCGGGTGGTGCTCGGCGACGGGCGCGCCAAGTTCGTGAACGCGGTGCTGCGCAAGATCGCCGCGCACGACCTGGACGCCTGGCTGGAGCAGGTCGCGCCGCCGTACGAGGAGGACGCCGAGGAGCACCTCGCCGTCTACCACTCGCACCCGCGGTGGATCGTCAGCGCCCTGTGGGACGCGCTGGGCGGCGGGCGCGCCGGGATCGAGGACCTGCTGGAGGCCGACAACGAGCGGCCCGAGGTCACCCTGGTGGCGCGGCCCGGGCGGTCCACGGCCGAGGAGCTGCTGGAGGCGGTGGGCGAGGAGTCGGCGCTGCCGGGGCGCTGGTCCCCGTACGCGGTGCGGATGGCGGAGGGCGGCGAGCCGGGCGCGCTGGAGGCCGTGCGCGACGGCAGTGCCGGCGTGCAGGACGAGGGCAGCCAGCTGGTGGCCATGGCGCTGGCGGCGGTACCGGTCGAGGGCCGCGACGAGCGCTGGCTGGACGGCTGCGCGGGCCCCGGCGGCAAGGCGGCGCTGCTGGCCGCGCTGGCGGCGCAGCGCGGCGCCTTCCTGCTGGCCTCCGAGAAGCAGCCGCACCGGGCGCGCCTGGTGGAGCGGGCGCTGGCGGGCAACCCCGGCCCGTACCAGGTCATCGCGGCGGACGGCACCCGGCCGCCGTGGCTGCCCGGCTCCTTCGACCGCGTCCTGATGGACGTGCCGTGCTCCGGCCTGGGCGCGCTGCGCCGCCGCCCGGAGGCCCGGTGGCGCCGCCGGCCCGAGGACCTGGAGGGCTTCGCGCCGCTCCAGCGGGGGCTGCTGCGGGAGGCGCTGTCGGCGGTGCGCGTGGGCGGCGTCGTGGGCTATGCGACCTGCTCGCCGCACCTGGCCGAGACGCGCGTGGTGGTGGACGACGTACTGAAGGGCCGCGGCGCGGGCGCGAACCCGGTGTCGGCCGAACTCATCGACGCCAGGCCGTTCATGGCGGGCGTCCCGGGCCTGGGCGACGGCCCGGACGTCCAGTTGTGGCCGCACCTGCACGGGACGGACGCGATGTACCTGGCGCTGCTGAGGCGCACGGCCTGAGGCTTGCGGCGCTCGGGCCCCCGTCCGTCCGGTACGGACGGGGGCCTGCCGCGTCGCGGAAGGCGACCTCGCAGGACGAGTGAAATGTTCTCCATGATCACTTAAGCCGTGCTACAGCTCCGGCGACTTCCGGGGTCGTGGCCGGAACCGCGCGGAGGCATGGCACGCTTGGGGCATGGCCGCTCAGATTTCTCCCAGCATCCTGTCCGCAGACTTCTCCCGACTCGCCGATGAGGCGAAGGCGGTCGAGGGGGCCGACTGGCTGCACGTCGACGTCATGGACAACCACTTCGTCCCCAACCTCACCCTCGGGGTGCCGGTCGTGGAGTCCCTGAGCAGGGCCACGGACATCCCGCTTGACCTCCACCTCATGATCGAGAACCCGGACCGCTGGGCCCCGCAGTACGTGGAGGCGGGCGCCGGGTCGGTCACCTTCCACGCCGAGGCCGCGGCCGCTCCGGTGCGCCTCGCGCGGGAGATCCGGGCCAAGGGCGCCCGGGCGTCCATGGCGCTCAAGCCCGCGACGCCGATCGAACAGTACGAGGACCTGCTCCCCGAGCTCGACATGCTGCTGATCATGACCGTGGAGCCGGGCTTCGGGGGCCAGCCCTTTCTGGACATCATGCTGCCCAAGATCCGCCGCACCCGGGAGCTGATCGCCAAGCACGGCCTGGAGATGTGGCTCCAGGTGGACGGCGGGGTCTCCGCCTCGACCATCGAGCGCTGTGCCGAGGCCGGCGCGGACGTCTTCGTCGCGGGCAGCGCGGTCTACGGCGCCGTCGATCCGGCCGCGGCCGTACGCACGCTGCGTGAGCAGGCGGACGCGGCGATCGCCGTGGCGCCGTGGGCTTGCGACCACTGAACCAATCGTTGGTGAACAGCTCGATGAACGGGAGCTGTCCAGGCTGATCAACGGCCGTCGGATCTGACAGGATGAACGGCGAGTCGAGAGTGTGAACACGAGAGTGTGAACAGCAGTGAGGAGAACGCGGTGTCTGCAATGTCGGCGGGACGGTCAGCCCTGCGGATGGGACCCGCGGAGCTGGTGCAGGCGGCGGCCATGGCTCGCCGTTTCTACCTCGAGGGCAAGTCCAAGATTCAGATCGCCGAGGAGTTCGGCGTGAGCCGCTTCAAGGTGGCCCGGGTCCTGGAGACCGCCCTCGAACGCGACCTCGTACGGATCGAGATCCGGGTGCCGGCCGAACTGGACGCGGAGCGCTCCGACGCCCTCCGCGCCCGGTACGGACTCCGGCACGCCGTCGTCGTGGAGTCGCCCGCCGACGCCACCGAGGACGCGCCGGACCCGGAGAACCTGGGCGCCGTCGCCGCCGACCTGCTGGGCGAGCTGGTCAACGAGGGCGACGTACTGGGCCTGGCGTGGGGCCGGTCGACCATTCACATGGCCGCCTCCCTGCACCGCCTGCCGCCGTGCACCGTCGTACAGCTGACCGGTGTGTACGACGCCGGCACCGCCGAGCGCGGGTCCGTGGAGGCCGTACGGCGCGCCGCCCAGGTCTCGGGCGGGGACGCCCACCCGATCTACGCGCCGATGCTGCTGCCCGACCCGGCGACCGCGGCCGCGCTGCGCAACCAGACCGGGATCGCGCGCGCCTTCGAGTACTTCGACAAGGTCACCGTCGCGGCCGTCTCCATCGGGTCGTGGGAGCCGGGCATCTCGACCGTCCACGACATGCTGACGGACGAGGAGCGGGCCCACTACGCCTCGCTGGGCGTCGCGGCCGAGATGTCCGCCCACCTCTTCGACGCCGAGGGCCGGCGGGTCGGCCGGGACCTCGGCGAACGCTGCATCACCGTCGAGGCCGACCGGCTGCGGCGGATCCCCGAGGTCGTGGCGATCGCGGGCGGGCTGCGCAAGGCCTCCGCGATCGGGGCGGTGCTGCGGTCGGGGCTGGTGACCAGCCTGGTCACGGACACGGCGGTGGCCGACTACCTGCTGACCGAGTCGGCGCCCGGGCTGCGGCCGGCGCTCGAGCGGGCGGATCCGGACGACCTGTAGGCGCCGCTGGTGCGGATGGTGCCGGAATTGAGATCCGAACGGCGGACCGCGAGGCGGCCTGCTGGGCGCATACTGGTCCCAATGACAAAGTCAGCAGTACCTCGCCGCCATTTGCCGTCCAGCCCGTTCAAGGCCCCCGTGGAACAGCCCATCCGGCAGTTCAGCGTCGGCGACCGGGTCTCTCACGATGAGCACGGCCTCGGCCGTGTCGTCGGAATCGAGGAGGGGATCGCTGTTCTCGTCGACTTCGGGTCGGTCCAGAAACGGGTTCTGAGCCCGTACACCAAGATGTCCGCGCTCTGAGGATGTCCGCGCGCTGAGCCCTTGAGGCGCGGATTCGCGCGCGATTCGCGAGCGAATCGGATATTTGGCACGATCGGTGCATGATCCCTTGGAACGTGCCCCGATTGCTGTTGCGTTTGCTGGGGGCCGTTTTCCTGTGCGCCGCGCTGGTCGGCGCGGCGGGGTGCGGCGGGAAGGAAGCCGCGTCGCCTGCCGCGGCCAGTTCCGGTGCCGTGCGCGGTACCGCGCCCAGCGCTTCACCCAGTGCGCCCAGCGCACCCAGTGCCGCTCCCGGGTGGGCGAAGGGGATGGCGACGGTACGGGCCGACGCCCTGCCGCAGCAGGCCCGGGACGTGCTCGCGCTCATCGACAAGGGCGGGCCGTATCCGTACCGCCAGGACGGGACGGTCTTCGGGAACTTCGAGAAGATCCTGCCCAAGCAGAAGCGCGGGTACTACCACGAGTTCACGGTGCGGACGCCGGGGGAGCGCGACCGCGGGGCCCGGCGGATCGTGACGGGTGAGGGTGGGGAGTTCTACTACACGGACGACCACTACGAGACCTTCAAGGCGGTTCTCCGATGAGCCTGGACCCGCAGCCGCTCGCCCCTGCGCTCGCCGCCGCCGAAGAGGCGGGCTGGACGACCCTGCGGCTCGACCTGGACGGCGTACGCGGCAAGGCCGAGCTGATGCGGCGGTGCGGGGACGCGCTGCGGGTGCCGGAGTGGTTCGGCGGGAACTGGGACGCGCTGGCCGATGCGCTGCGGGATCTGTCGTGGCTGCCGGATGCGGGTGGGCGGCTGGTCGCCGTGACTTCGTGGCGGGGGTTCGCGGGGGCGCGGCCGCGGGACTGGGAGGTTCTGGTGGAGGTGCTCGAGGAGGCCGTTGATTTTTGGCGGGAGTCGGATGGCTTGCCGGGGCTGACGGTGCTGCTGGCCGAGGCCGGGCCGGGGTCTGCCGACGGGGCTCCGCCCCGGGCCCCGCGCCTCAAGCGCCGGCGGGGCTGAAAGACCTCGGGGCTCCGCCCCGGACCCCGCGCCTCAAACGCCGGCGGGGCTGGTTGTGCCCGGCGGGGCTGAAAGGACCTCGGGGCTCCGCCCCGGACCCCGCGCCTCAAACGCCGGCGAGGCTGGTTGTGCCTCAAACGCCGGCGGGGCTGGATTTGCCCGGCGGGGCGGGATAGGTCCGGTGGGGCTGGATTTGCCCGGGGGTGAGGGAAGGGGGCAAGGGGTTGCCCTGCCCCCTTTCGTGTTAGGCGGTTGGGGATTTGGGGATCCAGGGTGGGGTTTGGCCCCAGGACCAGACCGGGATCTTGGCCGCGTCGACCGGGGGCGGGTTGGGGCCCGAGTAGATCAGGGCCATGCGGGTGCCCCACTCGATGTAGTAGGCGAACACGCCCCGGAACTCGGGGTCCGTCGGGAGGCCGACCTCGTCGGCCGTGTCCATGAGCAGGTCCACCCAGCGGCGGCGCTGCTTCTCGGTGATGGCCCGGCCCAGGTGCTTGGTGGCCATGTGCTGGTGGCCGCCGTGGTGGGCGGTGTAGTCGGACGGGCCGCCGAAGACCTCCGAGAGCCAGACCGCGACGTGCTGCGGGTGCTCGGAGTCCATGCCGGCGAAGACCGGGGCCAGGATCTCGTCCTGCAGGGCGTGCGCGTAGAACGCGTCGGTGAGGCGGTTCATCGCCTCCGCGCCGCCCATCCACTCGTAGATCGTGGGTGTCGTGCTCATGGTTACTCTGCGGCCTTTCCCGTTCCGACGACGGACGTCACGAGGTAGTGCTGCATCTCCTCGATGGCCGTCACGTACGGCCGGATCGCGGCGAAGAAGGCGGGGAAGTGCTCGCCCTTGCGGAATCCGTTGAGGTGCGCGTCGACCGAGGTCCAGCGGATGCGCAGGATGTAGCGCTCCCGCTCCTCCTCGCAGCGGGCCAGTTCGTAGTCGATGCACTCGGGCGAGGCGGCCAGGGACTCGGCCGCCCGGGTGTACGCGTCCTCGAACGCCTGCTGGTCGTCCAATGCGATCCGGTAGCGGATGTATTCGACGGTGGTGGTCATGGTGCGTGCCTCTCCCTGGATGGTGGTCGTGGCCAGCCTTACGGGATCATGCGTGCCCGTGGGGGAATCGCGCTATTCGGACTCGGACTTCCTGGAGTCCGCGTCCTCCGCCGCCACGTCCGGACCCTGCGCGCGGACCTGCCGGACCTTGTCCAGCGAGTCGCGCAGCTCCGTCAGCCAGGTGTCGGTGTTGCGCCCCACCAGGCGGACGCACCAGGCGAGGGCGTCGGCCCGGCTGCGGGCGACGCCCCCGGCGACCAGGGTGTCGAGGACCTGGCGTTCGGACTGGCGCAGACGGGTCATGACCGGGACCGCGAGGTGGGTGAAGAGGGTCGTCTCCTCGCCCGCCCGCACGCCCCAGGCGACCTTGCGGCGGTAGAGCTCCTCGGCCTCGCGGGCTACCTCGATGCGCTGTTCGCGGGTGCGTTCGCGGAACGCCTTGACCGACTCGGTCGCCGGCAGGGTGCCGACGACCGTGATCTCCTCGCGGTCGGCCGTGACCGACACGAGGGATTCGTACACGTCCACCGGCAGGCGCTCGGCGAACCACACGCGGAGCTGTTCGCTCTGTTCGGCTGTAATCATGTAATCAACGTTGCATCCGATACCTTCTTGATCGCAAGGACTGCGCGTTCGCTCTCAGCCCATCGAGCGGTAGCGGTGGATCAGCGAGACCGCCATCGCGCCCTCGCCGACGCCCGACGCGACCCGCTTCACCGAGTGGGCGCGGACGTCGCCCGCCGCGAACACGCCCGGGACGCTGGTCTCCAGCGGGTAGGGGGCGCGCTCCAGGCTCCACTCGGCCGGCAGCTCGCCGCCGTTCGCGATCAGGTCCGAGCCGGTGAGCACGAAGCCGTACTCGTCGCGCTCGACGACGCCCGACAGCCAGTCGGTGTGCGGGCGGGCGCCGATGAAGGTGAACATGAAGCGGGCCGGGACCTCGGTGTCCTCGCCGGTGGCTGAATCGTGCAGGGTCAGGCGTTCCAGGTGCTCGTCGCCGTCGAGGCGGACCACCGTCGTGCGGACCCGGACCTCGATGTTCGGGGTGCGGTCGATCTCGTCGATCAGGTAGCGGGACATGCTGGCGTCCAGGGAGGCCGCGCGCACCAGGATCGTCACGCGGGCCGCGTACTTCGCGAAGTGGACGGCCGCCTGCCCAGCCGAGTTGGCCCCGCCCACGATGAACACGTGCTGCGAGATGCAGGCCGAGCTCTCGGTGGTGGCCGCACCGTAGTAGAGCCCCGCGCCCTCGAAGCGGTCCGCGCCGGGTGCCTCGAGGCGGTTGTACGAGACCCCGGTGGCCAGCAGCACCGTCTCCGCGCTGATCTCCGTGCCGTCGGCCAGCGTCAGGATCTTCGCCGGGTCGTCGCGGGTCAGCGAGACCACCTCGACCGGGTGCAGGATCTCGGCGCCGAACCGCGAGGCCTGGATCGTGGCCCGGCGGGTCAGGTCGCCGCCCGAGAGGCCCGACGGGAAGCCGAGGTAGTTCTCGATCAGGCTGGAGGTGCCGGCCTGGCCGCCCGGGGCGCGGGCGTCCAGCATCAGCGTGGACAGGCCCTCGGAGGCCGAGTAGACCCCGGCCGCCAGGCCCGCCGGGCCCGCGCCGACGATGACGCACTCGTAGTGCGGGCGGGAGGCCGTGGTGGCCAGCCCCAGGTGCTGCGCGAGCTGGGTGTCGGTCGGGGCCGAGAGCACCGCTCCGTCCGGGAAGCGGACGAGCGGCAGCGCGGCGTCGGGCTGGCCGGCGATCAGGGTCAGCGCCTCGGGGTCCCGTTCCACGTTGAGGAAGCGGAACGGCTGGCCGTTGCGGGTGAAGAAGTCCCGTACGGCGTGGGTGCCGGGGGAGATCAGGTGCCCGGCGACGATGATCCCGTCGTACGCCGGCCGGTAGGTGGCCAGCCAGTCCGACAGCAGGTCGTCCAGGACCGGGAAGAGCCGCTCGTGCGGCGGGTCCCACGGCTTGAGCAGGTAGTAGTCCAGCCGGACCCGGTTGATCGCGGTGATCGCCGCGTCGGTCTCCGCGTACGCGGTCAGCAGCACGCGGCGGGCGTCCGGGAAGCGGCTGACCGCCTCCAGCAGGAACTCCACGCCGGTGACGTCGGGCATCCGCTGGTCCACGAGGAACAGCGCCGGGTCGTGGCCGCGTTCGTCGAGGGAGTCCAGGATCTTCAGGGCGTCGGCGGCCGAGGAGGCGCCGAGCACCCGGTAGCGGTCTCCGTAGGCGCTGCGCAGGTCGCGGCGCACCGCGCGCAGCACCTGCGGATCGTCGTCCACGGCCAGGATCACGGGCTTGCGGTTCTCCGCGCGCTCGGTCGCGCCGGTGGCGGCGGCCGTCACGGCGGCGGCGCTCTCGGGGGCCGCGCTCACGCCGGGTCCAGCATCAGCTTGTCGGCGTAGCACCAGGCCCAGTCCTCGCCCGGCTCGTGGGAGGCGGCGATGGGGTGGTCGGACGTGCGGTAGTGCCGGGTGGCGTGACGGTTCTTCGAGGAGTCACAGCATCCGACGTGTCCGCAGCTGAGGCACATCCGCAGATGCACCCAGCCGTCACCGGCGATGAGGCATTCCTCGCAGCCCTCGGTCCCGGGCTTCACCGGACGTATCTGGTCGATGTGTGTGCACAACAGGTCCATCGTCATCGTCCCCGTCCCTCTCCTCGTGCTCGTGCTCGCGCTCGGCGGCCATCCCAGCCGCGCGCCCGTGATTCACGGCGCGTCCAGACGATAGATCGGGGCCTTCGCAATGGTTCAGTGATTCGGCCGAAGTCAGGTAGTCCTGAAGCTACTTCATGACGTCGGCGGACGACTTCCTGAGGTGCCCCCATGACCTGGGCCGCTACCTCACGAAGTCGCACACGGGCGCTTTGACGCAGCCTCTGGGCGCGGCCAGTGTGGTGGACGCCAACGACAACAGGCGGCGCCTGGAGGAATACGTGAGCAGAAAGATTCTGGTCATTGTCTCCGAACACGGTTACTGGGCCGAAGAACTGATAGGCCCGGTATCGAAGTTCGATGAGCGGGGCTACGAGGTCATATTCGCCACGCCGACCGGAAAGCGTGCACACGCTCTCCCGCCGAGCCTCGACGCGAACTACATCGACCCTCCACTGGGACGCTCGGTCACCACCGAGGAGAACGCCCGGCTGGGCCGGGAGTTCGAGCAGTCGAGCCGGCTCGACTCGCCGCTCGACATCGAGGCGTGGGTCCCCGAGCGCCCGTACACGAGCGACGAGGGCTACCTGCGCAAGCTCGAGCAGTACCACCGCGACCTGGACAAGCTCGACGCCGACATCGCCGACTACGACGCGATCCTCATCGTCGGCGGCAGCGGCCCGATCGCCGACCTCGCCAACAACGAGCGCGTGCACGCCCTGATCCTGGCCTTCAAGAAGGCCGGCAAGGTCGTGGCCGCGGAGTGCTACGGGGTCGCCTGCCTGGCCTTCGCCCGGGACTGGAGCGACCGCAAGAGCATCATCTGGGGCAAGCACGTGACCGGCCACTGCAAGGAGTACGACTACAAGGACGGCACCGGATTCCTCGGTACCGACTTCAACATGGGACCGCCGCCGTACCCGCTGGAGTACATCCTGCGCGATGCGACGGGCCAGCGCGGCGCGTACCACGGGAATTTCGGAAAGCCCGTGTCCGTCATCGTCGACTTCCCGTTCGTGACCGGACGGTCCACCCCGGACTCGTACCTCACCGGACAGAAGATCGTGGAAGTCCTCGAGGACGGCCTCACCCGATACGGCTGGTAGTTCCGGAAACTCGTGGGAATGAGGGGGAGTTCGATGAATACCGGAGCCACTCCCGGACGGGAAAGGCTGATCGAGCAGTTCAAGGCCGACGGCCTGAATGTGATGTTCGGAAATCCGGGGACGGTGGAACAGGGATTCCTCGACGCGGTGGACGCGGCGGAGGACTTCCAGTACATCCTCGCCCTCCAGGAGACCGTGGCCGCCGGTATCGCCGACGGGTACGCACGGGCGACCGGCGGCGCGGCGCTCCTCCAGCTGCATTCCGGGGTGGGGCTGGGCAACGGCATCGGGATGCTCTACCAGTCGCTGCGCGGCCACACCCCGCTCGTCGTGGTCGCCGGCGACGCCGGGGTCCGCTACGACGCCATGGACGCGCAGATGGCGTCCGACCTGGTGGCGATGGCCAAGCCGGTGACCAAGTACGCGACCCGGGTCACCGACCGGCACTCGGTGCTCCGCACCATCCGGCGGGCCGTGAAGATCGCGCTCACCCCGCCCCGCGGTCCCGTGTTCGTGGCGCTGCCGATGGACGTGCTGGACGAGCTCAACTCCGAGCCCGTGCTGCCCGCCACGGTGCCGCTCACGGACGTGGCGCCGTCGCCGGCCTCGGTGGGGCGGGCGGCCGAGCTGCTCGCCTCCGCCCAGCGGCCCGTCCTCCTCATCGGGGACGGGGTCGCGCTCTCCGGGGCGCAGAACGAACTGGCCGCCGTCGCCGAGCTGCTGGGCGCCGACGTGTACGAGGTCGACTCCTCCGAGGTCAACATCGCGGCCTCGCACCCGCTGCGCCGGGGCCAGACGGGCCACATGTTCGGCCCGCACAGCAAGGAGCTGGTCGGGAGCGCCGACGGGGTGCTGATCGTCGGCACCTACGTCTTCCCGGAGGTGTTCCCCGAACTGGAGAGCCCCTTCCGGGCCGGCGCGAAGATCGTCCACATCGACCTCAACGCCTATGAGATCGCCAAGAACCACCCGGTGGACCTGGGCCTCGCCGCCGATCCCAAGCAGGCGCTGCGCGCACTGGCGGGCGTACTGGAGCACCGGCTGACCCCGCAGCAGCGGGCCGCCGCGGCCGCCCGGATCGACGTACGGGCCCGGCAGCGGGCCCGGGAGGCGCGGTCGGCCACCGACGGCGGCACGCCGATGGAGGTCTTCCTGCGGACCCTCGCCGAGCGCACCGCCGGGGACCTGATCGTCTTCGACGAGGCGCTGACCACCTCCCCGCTCGTCACGAAGTACCTGCCCGCGGAGCGCCCGGGCGACTACCACCTCACCCGGGGCGGTTCGCTGGGCGTGGGCTTCCCGGGCGCGGTCGGGGCCAAGCTGGCCCGTCCGGACCGGCTCGTCGTCGGCTTCGCGGGCGACGGCGGGTCGATGTACACGTACCAGGCGCTGTGGACGGCGGCCCGGCACGGCATCGACGCCAAGTTCGTCGTCTGCAACAACCGCAAGTACCGGCTGCTGGACGACAACATCGCCCAGTACTGGCGGGAGCGGGACATCCCGGAGCACGGGTTCCCGGGCTCCTTCGACCTCTCCCACCCCGAGATCGACTTCGCCGGGCTGGCCCGCTCGCTCGGCGCCGGCGGCGTACGGGTGGAGAAGCCGGACGAGGCGGCCGCGGCCGTGAGCCGGATGCTGGCCCACCCCGGTCCGTTCCTCGTCGACATCCAGATCTGACCAGAGCAGTCACGCAGCACGGAACAGGAGGAGACCGCATGCCCGCCGAGCGGCAGTTGACCGAGGACGCGATCCGCAGTTTCGCCGAGGACTGGTACGTGGCGCTGGACCAGCACGTACCGCTGGACCAGGTGCTCGCCCTGATCACCGAGGACCTGGAGTTCAAGGTCCCCGAGGACGTCTTCCTCGGGCACCAGGGCTTCGGCCGCTGGTACGAGGCCGTCACCAACCGGTTCTTCGACGAGGTGCACACCGTCACGAAGGTGGAGCCCGTCATCGAGGGCGACCGTGGAACCGTCCGGGTGCTCGTCAACTGGCAGGCCAAGATCTGGAACCCGCCGGCCGCCCGCAGCGAGTGGCTCGGCTTCGACGCCGACCAGACCTGGACCGTGGTGGCCGGCCCCGACGGGCCGCTGATCAAGCAGTACACCGTCAACGACCTGGCTCCGATGCCCGGTTCCGGCTCCCTCTGACCGCGCCGGCGAAGGAGAAGCGACGATGACCCAAGTGACACCGGAGCGGGTCCGGGCGGCCTACGCCGCCCTCGGCTCCGGCGACCGGGCACGCATCCTGGAGTACTACTCCGAGGACCTGCGCTGGCTGGTGCCGGGCAACCACCCGCTCGCCGGCTGGTACGAGAGCCTGGACGCCTTCCTGGAGCTGATGGGGCAGACCCACAAGCTCACGGGCGGCACCTTCCGGATGGACCTGGAAGCGGTCCTGGTCGGCGAGGACTGTTCCGCCGACATCTGCCGCAACGTCGCCGTGCGCGACGGCGCGGACCAAGGCAGCCGGTCCCCGTACGAGCGGATGGACTACCCGGTCTTCCACTACATGCGGTGGCGGGACGGCCGGATCGTCGAGGGCCGCGACGGGCTCTTCGGCGACACGGCCTCCGCCTTCAGCCAGTTCTGGGCGCCGTTCGCGCCGGACGGAACCCGCAGGGACCGATAGGGGGTTGACCTCTACTTCTCCCTATTGGGAGACGATTCCTACCCTCGCGGGTGGGGTTTCCTGCTTCACCACGGATCGCCCGGACCGAGAGGAGGACTCCCGTTGAGGTCTTGCATCCGCTCCACAGGCAGCAGCCGCCAGCCCGGCGGCCAGAAGATTCACTGCTGCGTTTCCATCCCGGTCATGGGTCGTCCCGCAACTCTCACACGTCCACTCACGGACGTCCAGGGGCATCGTGTCGGCGATGGACCCGCAGGTCGAGCACAGCTTCGAGCTGGGGAACCACCGGTCGACGGTGATCAGCTCGCGTCCGTACCAGCCCGCCTTGTACTCCAGCATCTCGCGCAGCTCGCGCCAGCCCGCATCGGAGATGGCGCGGGCCAGGCTGGGGTTCCCCAACATGTTGCGGACAGCCAGGTCTTCGATCACGAGCGTTTGGTTTTCACGCACGAGTCGAGTCGTCAGCTTGTGCAGATGATCCCGCCGTCGGTCGGCGATCCGAGCATGGATCCGGGCCACCCGGACCCGGGCCTTGGCCCGATTGCTGCCGCCCTTCTCCTTCCGCGACAAAGCCCGCTGCGCACGGGCGAGCCGCTCCCGGTCTCTGCGTTCGTGCTTCGGGTTGTCGATCTTCTCGCCGGTGGAGAGGGTGACCAGGGTCGTCAGCCCGACATCAATGCCGACTGCGTTTGTGGTAGTCGGCATGGGGGCGGGGGTGTCCTCACACAGCAGGGAGGCGAACCAGCGGCCGGCGCTATCACGGGACACGGTGACCGTCGACGGCTCCACACCATCCGGGATGGGGCGCGACCACACGATGTCAAGCGGTTCGGCCATCTTCGCGAGGGTGAGTCGCCCGGCGGTGTAGCGAAACGCGCTGCGTGTGTACTCGGCGCTGGCGCGGGATTTCCTCTTCGACTTGAAGCGAGGGTGCTGCACCCGTTTCCCCAAGAATCCGACAAAAGCTGTCTGCAGATGCCGCAGCGCCTGCTGGAGCGGAACCGAGGATACCTCGGCCAGATAGGCCAGCTCCTCGGTCTTCTTCCACGCAGTGAGCATCGCCGAGGTCTGCGGGTAGGTCACCCGCTCCCCGCGAACCGTCCACGCGTCGGTGCGGGCGGCAAGGGCGAGGTTGTAGACCTTCCGCACGCATCCGAAAGTCCGCGACAGCTCTACCGCCTGAGTGTCGGTCGGATAGAAGCGTTACTTGAATGCCCGCTTCGCGGAGGAAGTCCACATGCCTGGACGGTAGAGGTGGTCAGGATCCGAACACAAGCCCAGGTCACAGCGTCACACAACGGCACTCCAAGGCTGTGCTGCTCCGGGCCGAAGTTGCCTTCCCCGGTCAACACCGGGGGTTTCCACGCAAGGAGAGTGGGATGAGCGCGATCGATTCACGAACGATCCTCACCAAGTACTACGAATACGCCAACGCCGGTGACTGGGACAGCTGGTGCGACCTGTTCGCCGACGACCAGGTCATGGACGAGCAGCTCGCCGGCCACATCGAGGGCCTTGAGGTCCTGCGGTCGATGATGAAGGGCATGGGCACCATGTACCGGGTCTTCCGGAACGAGCCCGTGCACTTCATCGTCGACGCGGACGGGGAGAAGGCCGCCGCCGTCTCGCACCTGACCGCGGTCAGCGCCTCGGGCGAGGCCATCGAGGCCCGCGTCATGAACTTCTTCCGGATCGTGGACGGAAAGATCGCCTACATGGCGAACCACCACGACACCGTCCCCTTCCAGGTGCTGAGCCAGGGCTGAGGGGGACCGATGAGCGTGGAAGAGTACGACTACATCGTGGTGGGATCCGGTACCGCGGGCAGCGTCCTGGCCAACCGGCTCTCGGAGGACCCGGACGTCTCCGTCCTCGTCCTGGAGGCGGGCGGCTCCCGGATCCCGCCCGAGGTGGACGACCCGTCCTCCTGGTACAAGCTGCTCGGCGGGCCCGTGGACTGGGGCTACACCAGCACCCCGCAGCCCGGCCTGGACGGCCGCCGCACCTACGAACCGCGCGGCAAGGCCCCCGGCGGCAGCAGCAACCTCTACATCATGATGCACATCCGGGGCCACGCCTCGGACTTCGACAACTGGGCCTACCAGGGCGCCGCCGGCTGGGCGTACGAGGACGTGCTCCCGTACTTCGCCCTGCTGGAGGGCCAGGAGGACGCCACCGCCGCCACCACCGGCACCCGCGGTCCGCAGCGGATCACCAACGCCGGACGGCACGGCCCCAACCCGGTCTCGCGCGCCTTCATCGACGCCGCGGTCGAGCTGGGCCACGAGGAGATCGCCGACTTCAACACCGACGGTCCCCGGCGCGGCCTCTTCGGCACCGGCTGGCACCACATCGACGTGGCCGACGGCCGCCGCCAGGGGGTGCTCGCCGCCTACCTCGAGCCCGCCCTGGACCGCGCCAACCTGACGCTGCGCACCAACGCGCAGTCCACCCGGCTGCTCTTCGACGGAGACACCTGCACGGGCGTCGAGTACGCCCAGCTCCAGGCCCCCGCCACGCTTTCGGGCAGCGACGTCCCGGGCCGGACGGTGCGCGACGGGCACAGCTCCGCCGCGGCCCCCGGGACGCACACCGTACGGGCCCGCCGGGAGGTGATCGTGGCGGCCGGGGCCATCGAGTCCCCGAAGCTGCTGCTGCTCTCCGGCATCGGCAACCCCGAGCAGCTGCGCGAGCACGGCATCGGGGTCACCGCGGCCCTGCCCGGGGTCGGCGAGAACTTCCACAACCACGTGCTCACCGGGCTGATGGCCGAGGTGACCCAGGAGCTCCCGCCGCCGGCGCAGAACCTGTCGGAGAGCGCTCTGTTCCTGTCCTCGCAGCCCGGACTGCCCGCGCCGGACCTCCAGATCGCCTTCGTCCACGTGCCCTTCGACGTGATCGTCGGCCAGGACCACCCCAACACGGTGTCCATCCTGCCCGGCGTGGTGCGCCCGGCCTCGCGCGGCTGGATCAGGCTCGCGAGCGCCGACCCGCTGGCCCACCCGCTGATCAACCCGAACTACCTGGGCGACCGGTGGGACCTCGAGCGCATGGTCCAGGGCATCAAGATCGCCCGGGAGATCTTCGCGACCTCGGCCTTCTCGCCCTGGTACAAGCAGGAGCTCCAGCCCGGACCCGGCTACGTCTCCGACGAGGACCTGCGGACCTTCGCGAAGCAGAAGTCGGAGAGCTACCACCACCAGGCCGGCTCCTGCCGCATGGGCATCGACGACCTCTCCGTAGTCGACCCCGAACTGCGCGTGCACGGCGTACGGAACCTGCGCGTCGTCGACGCCAGCGTGATGCCCGCCGTCCCGTCGGGCAACTGCCACACCGCCATCGCGATGATCGCCGAGCGCGCGGCGGACTTCCTGAAGGGGGCCTCCCGTGCCTGACGCCGTGCTGCGCGAGGGCGCGCTGAGCGGGACCCGGATCGCGGTGCTCGTCGAGAGCGACTTCTACGAGCCCGAGATCTTCTACTACCAGCACCGGTTCGCGGAGGAGGGCGCCGGGGTCGACTTCCTGACCCGGCTGTGGGGCAACGACTCCATCACCTTCTCCGGCCACGAGTACCGGGCGCCCTTCACCGCCACCCGGTCCTTGGAGGGGCTGAGCGACGAGGACCTGCGCCGGTACGCGGCGATCATCGTGCCCTCCGGCATGGTGGCCGACCGGCTGCGCTACACCGAGGACGTGGACGTCCTCGCCCCGGCGACCGAGCTGCTGCGCCGGGCCTTCGAGGAGCCGACGGTCCTCAAGGGGATCATCTGCCACGGCATGTGGCTGGCCTCCTCGATCCCCGGAAAGATCCGCGGCCGCAAGGTCGTCTGCCACAACAACCTCATCGGCGACGTCCGCAACATGGGCGGGGAGTACGTCGACGAGGACGTGGTGGTCGACGGGGACCTGGTCACCGGCCGCACCGGCGCCCACCACCACCTCTTCGCCCGCCGCATCATCGAGCTGGTCGCGGCCGGACGGGGCCGGGGGGCCGACGCCCGGCCGCCGCTGGGAGGTGCCCCCTGATGCCGGGCCCGATGGTCTGGTCGCACGTGGGCCTGAACTGCGCGGACCAGAAGACCACCGAGGACTTCTACACCCGGTACTTCGGCTTCACCCGGGCCCGGGTGGTCGACCTGGGCGAGGCCCGGATCGTGTTCCTGCGCAAGGGGGACGCGTACCTGGAGCTCTTCGCGGCCGGCGACGCCGAACCGGCCCGCCCGGCGAACGACGACGGGCCGCAGGCCCCGGGGCGGATGCGCCACCTGGCCTTCCAGACCGACAGCGTGGACGCGTTCCTGGCATCGCTGGGCGACGCGGCCGAAGTGACCCTGGGGCCGCTGGACTTCGACGACTTCATCTGCGGATGGCGGACCGTGTGGGTCCGCGATCCCGACGGGGTGATCGTCGAGGTCAGCCAGGGATTCGAGGACGACCGCACTCACGAGGGCTCTCACGACAAGGACGGTGCTTGACATGGCGGACGCCGTGAGCTTCTCCTTCTCCGACACGATCGCCGGCTACGTCGAACGCTTCGACTCCGCGTCGCGCCTGCTGCGCCTGAAGACCTCCGACGGCCGGGGCTTCGACGTCTCGCTCGCCGGCGGCCCCAGCGCCGAGCTGGTCCGCAACCTGGACGAGCCGTACATCGACGCCTCCGGGCACATCGACGAGATGCTGTCGCCGGGCCGGTTCCTCTTCGTCTACGGCGTCCACTACCCGGAGCAGGGCGGGCGCTACGACGCCAAGCGCCTGGTGTTCCTGGGCCGCGGCGCCGAGGACTACCGCTTCGAGGAGCCCAGCTGGTGGATCAAGCAGATCGAGTCGCTGGCCGACTTCTACAAGCGGGCGCAGTTCGGCGACGGGCCGGTGGACTTCACCGAGTACCGCACCGAGATCCGGCTCGGCGGTGACAAGACCGCGAGCCACGTCCAGGAGACCGACACGATCTCCCGCCTGGTCTACGGCATGGCCTCGGCCTACCTGCTGACCGGCAAGGACGAGTACCTGGAGGTCGCCGAGCGCGGCACCGAGTACCTGCGCAAGCACATGCGGGTCGTGGACAGCGAGGAGGACGTGGTCTTCTGGTACCACGGCATCAGCGTCGACGGGGACAGCGAGCGCAAGCTGTTCACCTCGGAGTTCTCCGACGACTACGACGCGATCCCGATGTACGAGCAGATCTACGCGCTGGCCGGCCCCATCCAGACGTACCGGGTCACCGGTGACGTCCGGATCAAGAACGACGCGGACGCCACCATCCGGCTGTTCGACAAGTTCTTCTTCGACCCGGAGCAGGGCGGCTACTACTCGCACATCGACCCGATCCTCTTCAGCGCCGACCACGAGTCCCTCGGGGAGAACGCCGAGCGCAAGAACTGGAACTCGGTCGGCGACCACGCGCCCGCGTACCTGATCAACTTGTACCTGGCGACCGGCGACCAGAAGTACGCCGACTTCCTCGAGTACACCTTCGACACCATCGCGGACAAGTTCCCGGACTACAAGAACAGCCCCTTCGTCCAGGAGCGCTTCATGCGCGACTGGTCCCACGACAAGGCGCACAGCTGGCAGCAGGACCGCGCCGTGGTCGGCCACAACCTCAAGATCGCCTGGAACCTGATGCGGATGAACTCGCTGAAGGCCAAGCCGGCGTACGAGGAGCTCGCCAAGAAGATCGGCGAGATCATGCCCCCGGTCGGCAGCGACGTGCAGCGCGGCGGCTGGTACGACGTCGTCGAGCGGACCAAGTCCGGCGACGAGGAGACGTATCGTTTCGCCTGGCACGACCGCAAGGCCTGGTGGCAGCAGGAGCAGGCGATCCTCGCCTACCTCATCCTGGGCGGCACCGTCGGCGGCGAGGCCAACGTGCGCGAGGCCCGGCAGGCGGAGGCCTTCTACAACACCTTCTTCCTCGACCACGACGAGGGAGCCGTCTACTTCAACGTGCTCGCCAGCGGCACCCCGTACCTCCTCGGCACCGAGCGGCTCAAGGGCAGCCACTCGATGTCCATGTACCACTCGGCGGAGCTGTGCTACCTCGCCGCCGTCTACAACAACCTGCTCATCAACGGCCGGGAGATGGACTTCCACTTCCAGCCCGACCCGACCGACCTGCCCGACCGCGTCCTGCGCGTCTCGCCCGACCTGCTCCCGGCGGGCTCGGTGCGGATCGCCTCCGTCGACATCGACGAGAAGCCGTACACGGACTTCGACGCGGACGCCCTGACCGTGCGGCTGCCCGACGTCCAGGGGCGGGTGAAGGTCAAGGTCCGGCTGCGTCCAGTGGCCAAGAAGTAGCGCTCAACGGGGGGCGCCCCAACCAGAGGGGAAAGCAATGACTCTCAACGTCAAGGAACGCCGGAACAAGACGGGCACCGTACTCGTCGCCACCGGTGAGATCAACAGCGAGACATCCGGAGCGCTGCTCCAGGCCCTGCTGCCGCTGGTCCGCGAGGGCAAGCCGCTCAAGATCGACCTCACGGCGGTCACCTATGTCTCCAGCGCGGGCCTGCGCACCCTGCTCGTCGTCTACCGCGAAGCGCAGCACGCCGGCGTCGCCGTCACCCTCTACGGGGTGAGCGAGGAAGTCCGGTTCGTCATGTCGGCGACCGGCTTCCTCGACTTCTTCGAGACCGGCGAGGCGGCCGCCGCGGCCGCCAAGACCAAGGCCAGGGCCGCGCGATGAGCGAGGCCCAGGCCGAGCAGGTCCTGCGGGTGGACGCGTACCCGACCCACGAGGTGGGCGGGTACCGCGTCCGCGCCGGCAAACCGTTCCCCTTCGGGGCCAATGTGGTCCCCGGCGGGGTCAGCTTCTCAGTCTTCTCCGACCAGGCCACCTCCATGACCCTGGTCATCTTCAAACGCGGAGAGCCCGAGCCGATGGCCGAGCTGGAGTTCCCCGAGGAATTCCGCACCGGCAGCGTCTTCGCCATGACGGTCTTCGGCCTCGACCACGAGAACATCGAGTACGGCTACCGCGCCGACGGCCCCTACGACCCGGCCAGCGGCCACCGCTTCGACGCCCGGCAGGTCCTGTCCGACCCGTACGCCCGGCTGATCGCCGGCCGCGACGTGTGGGGCGTGGAACCGGACTACAGCCGCGGCTACCAGTACCGCTCCCGCGTCTGCCTCCAGGACTTCGACTGGGGCGACGACACCCCGCTGGGCATCCCCGCCGAGGACCTCGTCGTCTACGAGACCCACGTGCGCGGCTTCACCCGGCACCCCTCCTCGCAGGTCACCGCCCCCGGCACCTTCGCGGGGCTGCGGGAGAAGATCCCGTACCTGAAGGAACTCGGGGTGAACTGCATCGAGCTGCTCCCCGTGTTCGAGTTCGACGAGAGCGACAACCCGCGCTCGAACCCGGAGACCGGCGAGAAGCTCTACGACTACTGGGGCTACAACACCGTCTCGTTCTTCGCCCCGAAGGCCGGCTACGCGGCCACCGGCCGGTACGGGATGCAGGGCGACGAGTTCCGCACCCTGATCAGGGACCTGCACGCGGCGGGCATCGAGGTCATCCTCGACGTCGTCTTCAACCACACCGCGGAGGGCAACGAGCAGGGGCCGACGATCTCCTTCAAGGGGCTCGACAACTCCACGTACTACATGCTCACGCCCGAGGGGTACTACTTCAACTTCAGCGGCACGGGCAACACCGTCAACTGCAACCACCCCGTCGTGCGCAACTACGTGCTCGACTGCCTGCGCCACTGGGTCGCCGACTACCACATCGACGGCTTCCGCTTCGACCTCGCGGCCATCCTCGGCCGGGCCCTGGACGGCACCCCGCTGCCCAACCCGCCGCTGCTGGAACTGCTCGCCTACGACCCCGTCCTGCGGCACACCAAGCTCATCGCCGAGGCCTGGGACGCGGGCGGCCTCTACGAGGTCGGCAACTTCCCGGCGTACGGCCGCTGGGCGGAGTGGAACGGCAAGTACCGCGACACCGTGCGCCGCTGGCTCAAGGGCGACTCCGGGGTCACCGGCGAGCTCGCCACGCGCATCGCCGGCTCGCCCGACCTCTACTCCAGCCGCGGCACCGCGGCCTCGGTCAACTTCCTGACCGCGCACGACGGCTTCAGCCTCGCCGACCTGGTCTCCTACAACGACAAGCACAACGAGGCCAACGGCGAGAACAACAACGACGGTGCCAACGACAACAACAGCTGGAACTGCGGAGCCGAGGGGCCTACCGACGATCCCGAGGTCAACCGGCTGCGGACCCGGCAGATGAAGAACGCCCTCGCCATCCTCTTCACCAGCCAGGGCATCCCGATGCTGCTGGCCGGGGACGAGGTCGCGCGGACGCAGGCGGGCAACAACAACACGTACTGCCAGGACAACGAGCTGTCCTGGTTCGACTGGGACCAGGTCGACCAGAACACCGAACTGCTCCGGTTCACGCGGGAGATGATCGAGTTCCGCAAGCACCACCGCGAGCTGCGCTCCACCGCCCACCCCACCGGACAGGTCCGCGAGAACCTCGGCCTGCCGGACATCAGCTGGCACGGCGAGCGGGCCTGGCAGCCCGACTGGTCCGACGAGAGCCGGCTGCTGGCGGTGGCCCGCTGCGGCACCGGGGACGACGACGTGGTGTACGTGGCCATGAACTCGCACTGGGAGTCGCACGACCTGGAACTCCCCGCCCTGCCCGGCGGCCGCAGCTGGCACCTGTTCGCCGACACGAGCGCCGAGGCACCGCACGACATCCGCACCCCGGGCACCGAGCAGGAGCTGGACAACGCCGGGAAGTACCTGATCGGCCCGCGTTCGGTCGTGATCCTGGTGGGCCGGACCAACGACCCCGAGCGTTTCGACACGCCCTGACCGAAGGAGACCTGACATGCCGCTTTCCGTGTCCCTGAGCATCGAGGGCGACACCACCGTCATCGAGCTGACGGGCGAACTGGACGCCAAGACCGCGCCGGAGTTCCACCAGACCATCGAGAAGGCCGCCGGCCACGGCACCACCACCGTCGAGATCAGGATGGCGGGCGTCGGCTACATGGCTAGCGCCGGACTGCGCTCCCTGGTCTTCGCCCAGCAGAAGGTCGCGAACAACGTCACCATCAAGGTGGTCGGTGCCATCGAGCCCGTCTCCCGGACCATCCGGACGGCCGGACTCGACCGCAGCATCGTCCTCTCCGATGAGTGAACACCGTGACTGACATGGTCGAACTGGCGAGGACGTCCTCCGTACTGGAGGTGCCCGCGACGGTCGGGGCACTGGGCGACATCGCCTCGTTCGTCCTGCGGCTGGCCGGACGGGCGGGCCTGGACAAGGGCTCCGCCTACCGGCTCCGGCTGGCCGTGGACGAACTGGCCACGAACATCGTGATGCACGGGTACCGGGGCGGCGACGGACGGATCACCGTCCGCGGCCGTTCCGGCCCGGGCGGGGTCCGGATCACGATCGAGGACACCGCACCCGCCTTCGACCCCGTCGAAGGCCGCCTTCCGCCGGTCCCCGGGGTTCCGCCCGAGGACCGGCGGATCGGCGGCCTCGGCATCCACCTGGCGCTGACCAGCGTGGACGAGTTCAGCTACGTGCACAGGGACGGCCGCAACATCAGCGCACTGACTGTGAAGGCTGAGGGGACGGACCCATGCCCTCCACGACCGTGATCATCCTCGACGAGTACCCGCCCCCGCCGCCCGAGCTGCTGGCGGCGCTGCGGAGCATGGACGCGGCACTCGTCACCAGAACGCTGGCGGAACTCCGGGACGGCCCGCAGGACCTGCTGCCCGTCGCGGACGTACTGCTCGCCCCCGCCGAAACCGACGGGGAGGCCGTACGGATGGCCGTGCGCCGGCTGCGCCGCTGGGCCGGTGCGCCCATCGTCGTCGTCTGGACGGTGGCCGAGTTCGCCGCCCTGGAGGAACACGTCCGGATCGGGCACGACTACCTCGTACCGCCCTTCCTGCCCGCCCTCGTCGGGGCCCGGCTGCACAGCTGCTCGGAGCGCGCCGGACTCGGCCGCACCCTGCGCGAAGCCGACGCCCGCGCCGAACTCATGGGGTACGAGAAGGAACTGGAGATCGGCCGCGAGATCCAGGCGGGCTTCCTGCCCGAATCGCTGCCCGTCCCCGAAGGCTGGGAGATCGACGTCCGGTTCCGGCCGGCCCGGCAGGTCGCCGGGGACTTCTACGACGTCTTCGAGATCTCCCGCGGCCGCCGGCTCGCCCTCGTCGTCGCCGACGTCTGCGACAAGGGCGTGGGCGCGGCGCTCTTCATGGCCCTCATCCGCTCGCTGCTGCGGCACACCGCCGAGAACAGCGGCCTCCAGCACCTGGTCGCCGCCGGGCGCACCGGCGGCAGCAGACGCATCCCGGTGGTCGGCGCCACCCCGCTGCTCAACGCGGTCACCGCCACCAACGGCTACCTCACCCGCAACCACCTGCGACAGGGCTACTTCGCCACCCTCTTCTTCGGGGTGCTGGACCCGGTCACCGGCAGCCTCGTCTACATCAACGGCGGCCACAACCCGCCCCTCCTGCTGCCCGCCGACGGCAGCCCGCCCGTCGCCCTCGAGGTCACCGGGCCCGCCGTCGGGGTGCTGCCCGACTGCGTCTACACCCTCGGCTACGCCCAGCTGAACCCCGGGGACACACTGTTCGTGTTCACCGACGGGGTCCCCGAGGCCCGCTGTCCGAACGGCAGCTTCCTCGGTGACGAACGGATGCTGGAACTGCTCGCCGGCACCCAGGTGAGCGGCAAGTCCGTGGTCGACCGGATGGACCTGGCGGTGCGCGAGCACACCGGCACCGCCGAACAGCACGACGACGTCACCATGCTGGCCCTGCACCGGCCACGCGCGGCGCGGGGGCCGCACGCGGACGGCGCCGGTCACCGGGTGGTGGCCTAGATGACCCGCACCATCGTGGTGCACTCGCACCGCGGCGGCACCGGGAAGTCCTCCGTACTGGCGAACCTCGCGCTGCTCCTGGCGGCCGAGGGGCGCCGGGTGGGGCTGGTGGACACCGACATCCAGTCACCCACCCTGGACCTGCTGTTCCGGCTCCGGCCGGGCCTCTCGCTGGCCGACTACCTGCTCGGCCGCTGCGAGATCGAGACCGCCGCCCAGCAGGTGGGCGACCGCTCCGCTCCGGCAGGCCGGCTGTACGTGGTACCGGCCCGGACCGGGACCGCCGCCCTGCGGGAGATCATGGCCGGCGGGTACGACGTGGGGCTGCTTCCGGAGGGCTTCGACCGGCTGTCGGGGCACTACGCCCTCGACGTCCTGCTGCTCGACACCCACGCCGGGCTCAACAACGAGTCGGTGACCGCCATGGCGAGCGCCGACGTACTGATGATCATGGCCCGGGCCGACCGGATCGACCTCTCCGGGGTCGAGGAGACCATCGCCCTCGCCGGGCGGCTGGCCTGCCGGCGGACCCTCGTACTGAGCATGGCCCCCGAAGGGATCGACCGGGAGAAGGCCCGGCGGCGCGCCGAGGAGGTCTATGGCACCCCCCTGGCCGGAATCCTTCCCTACTCGCCGGAAATGGCGGCGCTGTACGGAGAGCACATATTCGCAGAAGCCCATCCCGACCACCCCCTGGTCGGTGAATTCCGCACCATCATCTCGGCGTTGGACGCACGTGACGAAGTATCACGTGCCTGACGCCGCCCCCTTACGCCCCCCAGTAGGGGCCGTGTTGAATCGGCAGCGAATCCAGAACAAGGAGAGAATCATGAAGATTCTCGTCGTCATGACGGCCAAGGCCACGCTCCATCTGCTGGACGGCGAACAGCACCCCTCGGGATTCTGGGCCGAGGAATTCGTCGTTCCTTATCAGCTCTTCAAGGCAGCCGGCCACACCGTGGACGTCGCGACGATCGGGGGCCGGGCGCCGACCGTCGACCAGACGAGCATCGACCCCCAGTTCCTCCAGTGGGTCCGCCCGCAGGGCTCCCCGGACGAGGACGCGGCCAACGCGTCCGAGTACGTCCGGGTCATCGAGAACACCCCGCAGCTCGCCACCCCCCTCGCGCTGGAGTCCCTGACCGAGAAGGACATCGCCGACTACGACGGCGTGTACGTCAGCGGCGGCCACGGCGCGATCGGCGACCTGCCCAAGTCGGACGAGCTCGCGCAGATCCTGCGCTGGGTCATCGCCCAGGACAAGCCGCTCGCCACCGTGTGCCACGGCCACACCTCGCTCCTCGCGCTGCGCGACGGCGAAGGCCGCTGGCCCTTCGAGGGCTACCGGATGACGGCCTTCTCGCACGCCGAGGAGCTCGTCACGAACATGGCCGGCCGGCTCCCGCTGATCCTCGAGTCCGAGCTCACCCGGCTCGGCGCCCGCTACGAGAAGGCCGAAGCGATCTGGGACTCGCACGTGGTCGTCGACCGCAAGCTGACCACCGGCCAGAACCCGTACTCCTCCAAGGCCCTCGCGGACACGTTCTTAACCCAGCTCGCGAAGGGCTAGCACAGCCCCCGCATCCGACACCGGAAGGCAGCCATGACCAAGCGCGCGCTCAGCGACCAGCCCTTGGCCAACCCCGGGAAACTGTTCATCGGCGGCAAATGGGTCCCCGCCCAGGACGGCCGTACCGAACCGGACATCAGCCCCGTCGACGGCCAGGAGATCGTGCCGGTGGCCCAGGCCACCGCCGCCGACGCGGACGCGGCCGTCGCCGCGGCCCGCACGGCGTACGAAGAAGGTCCGTGGAGCAGACTCTCCGCGCAGGAACGTGCGCTGCGGCTGAACCGGGTCGGTGAGCTCATCGAGCGCGACCTGGAGGAGATCGCCCTGCTGGAGACCGTGGACATGGGCAAGCCGTTCGCCTTCTCCAGCACGGTCGACGCCCCCATGGCCGCCCAGCTCATGCACTACTACGCCGGTGCGGTGACCCGTGTCGACGGCTCCTCGCGGGCCCCGGCCGGCGGCCAGCTGGCCTACACCCTGCGCGAACCGCTGGGCGTGGTCTGCGCCATCACCCCGTTCAACTTCCCGCTGCTGCTGTCGATGACGAAGATCGCACCGGCGCTCGCGGCGGGCAACACGGTGGTCCACAAGCCCTCCCCGGCCACCCCGCTCACCGCCCTGAAGATCGCCGAGCTCTTCCAGGAGGCGGAGATCCCCGACGGCGTGCTGAACGTCGTCACCGGTCCCGGCGTGGAACTGGGGGAGACCCTCACCGACCACCCGGACATCGACAAGATCGCCTTCACCGGCTCCACCGCCGTCGGCCAGTCCATCATCCGCAAGGCGGCCGGCACCCTGAAGAAGGTGACGATGGAGCTCGGCGGCAAGTCCGCCAACATCATCTTCGCCGACGCCGACCTCGACGCCGCCGAGGAGCTCGCCTTCTTCGGCATCTACTACAACAAGGGCGAGATCTGCACCGCAGGCTCCCGCCTCCTCCTGCACCGGCCCATCCACGACGAGATGGTCGAACGCCTCGTGCGCCGGGCCGCCGCCCTCAAGCCCGGCGACCCGCGCGACCCGGCCACCCTCTTCGGGCCGCTGGCCCACCGCGGCCAGTTCGACAAGGTCAGCTCCTACATCGAGGTGGGCGAGAAGGAAGGCGCCGTCCTGCGCACCGGCGGCACCGGCTGGACGCCCGAGGGCGCCTCCAGCGAAGGCCTGTACTTCCTCCCGACCATCTTCACCGGCGTCGACAACGGGATGCGCATCGCCCAGGAGGAGATCTTCGGACCCGTCCTGTCGATCATCCCCTTCGACACGGAGGAGGACGCCGTGCGCATCGCCAACGACAGCGCGTACGGCCTCGCCGCCGGAGTCCACACCAAGGACCTGCGCCGCGCCCACCGGGTCGCCTCGCAGATCAAGGCCGGCACGGTCTGGGTCAACTGCTACAACCAGTACGACCCCTCGGTGCCCTACGGCGGCTACAAGGCCTCCGGGTTCGGGCGCGAGTGCGGGCCCGAATCCCTCGAGAGCTACACCCAGACCAAGTCGGTCTGGATCGGCATGGACTGACCCCTGCTCGGACCCGAGACCGGAAACTGAGGAGCGTCAATGCGGACAGGCATCATCGGCACCGGGCGGATCGGCACGGTCCTCGCACGGATCCTCGTGGCGGCAGGCCACGAGGTCGTGCTCGCGGGCGCCCGGGGCCCGCAGACCCTCGGCCCGCTCGTGGCCGAACTGGGACCGGCGGCCTCCGCGGCGCACCCCGCCAAGGCCGCCGGGCAGGCCGAACTCCTGGTGCTGATGGTGCCGTTCGACAGCGTGCGCGGGCTCCTCTCCCCGCACGTGGTGCAGGACAAGGTGCTGGTGGACGCCACCAACGCGTTCACCGGCCCCGGTGACCCCGCAGACCTCGGCGGGCGCGGCTCCAGCGACCTGGTCGCCGAGTGGTATCCCGGCGCCCAGGTCGTGAAATCCCTGAACACCATGCACTTCGAGACCCTCGCCGTCGCTGGGGGCACCTCCCGGACGAAGTCCAGGGGGAGCACAGCGTCCGGTGAGCGCCTGGCGCATTACACGGCGGGCGACGACGGGAAAGCGAAGGAAATCGTCGCGGGAATCATCACGGATCTGGGATTCGCGCCCGTAGACACCGGCCCGCTGCACTCCGGGGGAATTCTCCAGCAGCCCGGCGGGCCCCTCTTCAACCGGCCGCTCACGGAAGCGCAGGCGCTGGCATGGATATCACACTGAACGTGAACGGAAGACCCGAGCAGTTCTCGGCGCAGCCGAACGAACTGCTCGTGGAACGGCTCCGCGACGGCCTCGGACTCACCGGCACCAAGGTCGGCTGCGACACCGGCCAGTGCGGCTCCTGCGTCGTCCGGCTCGACGGCCGGTCCGTCAAGAGCTGCCTGATCCTCACGGCCTCCGCCGCCGGATCCGAGGTCGCCACCATCGAGGGCGTCACCACCCCCGGCGGGGAGCTGACCGGCCTCCAGGAGGCGCTGCGCCAGGAGCACGGCACCCAGTGCGGCTTCTGCACCCCGGGCATGGTCATGGCCCTCGGGGAGCTCGTCGACAACACCGCCGGCGGCGACGCCCCCACCGAACCCGAGATCCGCGAGTGGCTCACCGGCAACCTCTGCCGCTGCACCGGCTACCACAGCGTCGTACGCGGCGTGCAGCGCGCCTGCGCCGCCGCCCGCGCCGAGGCGCCCGCCGGCTCCTCCGCATCCACCGCTGCCGGACAGGAGGCGTGAGGGACATGACCACAATGACGGGGGAGGCCTCCCTCCCCGCCAACGGCATCCTCGGCCGGCCGCTCGACAGCCGGGAGGACCCGCAGCTGCTGCGCGGCGAGGCCACGTACGTCGCGGACATCGACCTGCCCGGCACCGCCCACATGGCGATCCTCGGCAGCCCGGTGGCCCACGCGAAGATCCTCTCCATCGAGACCAAGGCCGCCGAGCAGCTGCCCGGCGTCCTCAAGGTGGCCACCGCGGCCGACTTCACCGACGTCATGCCGCTGCCCTGCATCTGGATACCCGGCGGGGTCGAGAGCCACTTCCCGCCCCACCCCTACGGACTTCCCGGCGCCCGCCCGGTCCTCACCGGCGACACCGTCCGCCACGTCGGCGACCCCATCGCCGTGGTCGTCGCCGAGACCCCCCGCCAGGCCGCCGCCGCGCTGGCCGCCATCTCCGTCGAGTACGAGCCGCTGCCCGTGGTCACCCGGGCCGACGCGGCGCTCGCCGACGGCGCGCCCCAGCTGCACGAGGCCGTCCCGGGCAACCTGAACGCGTACTGGACCTGCGGCGACAAGGACCGCACCGACGCGGCCATCGCCGAGGCCGAGGTCACCGTCGAGCTCGACCTCGTCAACCAGCGCACCATCAACAGCCCCATCGAGCCCCGCGGCGCGGTCGGCGACTACAACGCCGCCACCGGCGAGTACACGCTCTACGCCTCCACCCAGGGCCCGCACAACCACCGCTTCCTGCTCTCCGCGCTGGTCCTCGGCATCCCCTTCAACAAGCTCCGGGTGATCGCCCCGACCGTCGGCGGCAGCTTCGGCACCAAGGGGTACCTGTACCCCGACATGGCGCTGGTCCTGCTGCTGTCCAAGGCCCTCGGCCGGCCCGTGAAGTGGGTGGACACCCGCACCGGGCTGATGAACTCCACCGTCCAGGGCCGCGACCACCGCCAGCACGTCACCCTCGCCGGGACCCGCGACGGCCGCATCACCGCCGTGCGCTGCACCAGCTACGCCAACCTCGGCGCCTACCCGTCGACGATCGGCCCCGGTGTGGCCACCGCCCTCATGGGCCGCTCCATCAGCGGGATGTACGACATCGACGCCGCGTTCTGCGAGGTCTACGCCGCCTTCACCAACACCGTCTCGCTCGGCGCCCAGCGCGGCAGCGGGCGCGCCGAGGCCGCGTTCCTGATGGAGCGCCTCGTCGACCGCTACGCCTCCGAGATCGGCATGGACCCGGCGGCCGTACGGCGCAAGAACCTGGTGCCGAAGGAGAAGTTCCCGTACGACAACGGCCTCGGCTGGACCTACGACTCCGGCAACTACCAGCTGAACTTCGACCGGGCGATCGAACGGTCGGGCTACGCCGACATGCCCGCCCGCAAGGCCGAGGCCCGCACCCGCGGCAAGCGGCTCGGCGTCGGACTCGCCACCTACGTGGCGATCTGCGGAGTCGGCCCCTCCACCCGGATGTCCAAGGAGGGCATGCTGGGCGGCACCTGGGAGAGCGCGAACATCCGCGTCCACCCGACCGGCGAGGTCACCGTCACCGTCGGCTCCGCCTCCACCGGCCAGAGCCACGGCACCGTCTTCGCCCAGGTCGCCGCCGAGGAGCTCGGCATCGACCCGGCCCAGGTCCAGGTCTACGAGGGGGACACGCTCAAGGCCCCGTACGGCCAGGGCACCTACGGCTCCCGCTCCTACAGCATGGCCGCGCCCGCCGTGGCGCTCACCGCCCGGAAGATCAAGAGCAAGCTGGTCAAGGCCGGCGCCGTCTTCCTGGACATCCCCGAGGACAAGGTCGTCTACGCCGGCGGCAAGGTCTACGAGGAGGGCAACGAGGCCAACACCAAGACCTTCGCCGAGCTGGCGATGGCCATGTGGTACGGCTGGGGCCTGCCCCCGGAGATCGAGCCCGCCCTCGACGAGACCACCCACTTCGACCCGCCGGACTTCAACTACCCCTTCGGGACGCACGTCGCCGTCGTCGAGATCGACGAACTGACCGGCGAGACCGAGGTGGTGGCCTACACCGCCGTCGACGACGCAGGCAACATCGGCAACCCGAAGGTGGTCCTCGGCCAGATCGAGGGCAGCATCGTGCACGGCCTCGGCCAGGCCCTCATGGAGGCCGCCGAATACGACGAGAACGGGCTGCTCATCAGCTCCGACCTCAACCACTACGCCCTGCCGCGCGCCGCCGACGTGCCGTTCTTCGACCTCGACAAGACCGTCACGCCCAGCCCGCACAACCCGCTCGGCGCCAAGGGCGCCGGCGAGATCGCCACCGTCCCGCCCGCCGCGGCCGTGGTCAACGCCGTCGTCGACGCCCTCTCCGACCTGGGCGTCCGGCACATCGACATGCCGCTCACCCCCGAGAAGGTCTGGCGCCGCCTGAGAGGGGAAGCCCAGTGATCCTCACCGAGTTCGACTACGTCCGGCCCGTGGGCCTCGAAGAGGCGCTGACCCTGCTGGCCGGAACGCCCGGCGCCCGGGTGCTGGCCGGGGGGCAGAGCCTGCTGCCCGACCTGCGCACGGGGGCCGGCCGGGCCCGGCTGCTGGTCGACATCCGCCGGCTCGAGGAGCTGCGGGGCATCGGCGCCGGCCCCGAAGGCCTGCGGATCGGAGCCCTCACCACCCTGGCCGAGCTCTCCGCGGACCCGCTGGTCCGCGCCGGGGCACCGGAGCTGGTCGCCGCGGCCCGCGCCAACGGCGACCCCCAGGTCCGCAACCTCGGCACCGTCGGCGGCAACCTGGCCGCCGACGGCCGGGCCACCGACCTGCCGGTGGCGGCCATCGCGGCCGGCGCCCTGGTCGAACTGGCCGGCCCCGGCGGGCTGTCGACCGTACCGGCCGAGGAGTTCGCGGCCTCGGCCCCCTCCGCGGGCACGGTCGTCACCGCCCTGCTGGTGCCCGAGACGGGCCGGGCCGGCGCCTTCGAGAAGACCGCCGACCGGGCCACCCGCTACCCGGTGTGCGCCACCGCCGTACGGGTCACACCCGGCGGGCCGCGCATCGCCGTCACCGGAGCCACCGCACGCCCGCTGCGCCTGCGCGGGGTCGAAGACCGGCTGCGCGCAGGCCCGTACACCACGGACGCCGTCCTCGCCGCCTTCCGCGCCGAGCCCCGGGAGCTGTTCGTCCCCGGGCGCGGCACCTCGGCCGAGTACCTCGGCCACCTCGCGGGGGTCCTCACGGCCCGCGCACTGGCCAGGGCGCAGGCCCTCGCCTGACCGCACACCGCGGGCCCTCCCGGGGGCCCATCACGGGGGAGTTGAACGAGCAGTGGCCGACACATCGAACACGACCGCGGGGGTCAGCGTGCACCCAGCCGCACCGGCAGCGGCCGGCGCACCCAGAGGCTCCGGCTTCTGGCTGGTGGGCGCGGTCCTCGTCCTGCTCATGCTCTCCTCCTCCGTGCCCTCCGCCCTCTACGTCCTCTACCAGGAGCAGTGGGCGCTGTCCTCCGGCACCATCACGGTGGTCTTCGCCCTGTACGCGGTCACCGTGCTCGCCGGACTCCTGCTGTTCGGGTCGCTGTCCGACACCCTCGGCCGGCGCCCCGTCCTGGCCGCCGGGCTGGTCCTGGCGATCGTCTCGATGGCACTGTTCGCCGGGGCCCAGGGGCTGGGGCTGCTGCTCGCCGCCCGCGCGGTACAGGGGCTCGCCGTGGGCCTGGCCACCGGGGCGATGGGCGCGGCCCTGCTGGAGCTCAGCCCCGCGTCCCGGCCCGCGCTCGGCGCCCAGGTCAACAGTGCCGGGCCGACCGTGGGGATCGGGCTCGGCGGGATCGGGGCCGGACTCCTCGTCCAGTTCGCGCCCGCGCCGACCGCCCTGAGCTACCTGCTGCTGATCGGCGCCTTCACCGTGACCCTGGTGGGCGTGGCGCGCATGCGCGAGAGCGCTCCCGGCGCGGGCGGCCGCTTCCGGGTGGTCCCGCACCGGATCCACGTGCCCGCCGGCTCCCGCCGCACCTTCGCCGTCCTGATCCTGACCATCGTCGCGGTCTGGTCGGTGGGCGGCTTCTACCTCTCGCTCGGCCCGCACCTGGCGCTCTCGCTCCTGGAGTCCACCAACTACCTGGTCGGCGGCGCAACGGTCGCACTGCTCGCGGGCGCGGCCACCGCGGCCCAGCTGACGCTGGGCCGCACCGAGGCCCTGCGCACCGCCGTGCTCGGGCTGTGCGGGCTGCTCGCCGGACTCGGGCTGGTGCTGCTCTCGCTGGGCCTGGGCTCGGCCGCCGTGTTCCTGGTGGCCACCGCCGTGCTGGGCAGCGGCTGGGGCGCCGCCTTCCTCGGCTCCTTCCGGGCGCTGAGCGGGCTGGCCGACCCGGCGCACCGGGGCGAACTGACCGCGGCCGTCTACGTGTTCGCGTACCTCGCGATGAGCGTGCCGGCGGTCCTCGCCGGGATGCTCACCAACATCCACGGACTGCACCGCACCTCGGTCGGCTTCATGGCCGCCGTCGCCGCGGTGTGCGCGCTGGCCCTGGTGGTCACCTTGCGGCTGTCCGCCCGTACCCGGACCGGGGGGAGGGCCGCGTGAGCGCCGCCGGTACGGACCGGGGGGAGCTGCGGTCCGCCCTGCGCGGGCTGGAGATCTTCGCCGGGATCACCGAGGAGCAGCTGGACTGGCTGGTGTCGGTCTCCGAGCCGCGGGTCCTCGCCGACGGGGAGGTCCTCTTCCGCGACGGCGAGGAGGTGACCGGCTTCCACGTCCTGCTCTCGGGCGGGCTGGTCGTCACGAAGGTCGTCGACGGACGGGAGGAGGTGCTCACCCGGCACTCCACCGAGGAGGAGAGCGCCGCGGCCGAGGACCACGACGGCAAACCGTCGGCCGCCCACCGGTTCACCGGTGAACTGCCCCTGCTCACCGAGGGCGCCTACGTGGCCACCGCGGCCGCGAGCGGGCCCGCGACCACCGTCGTGGCCTACCCGAAGCCGGTCTTCTTCGAGATGCTGACCCGCTGCCACGGGGTGGCCGCCGTACTGATCCCCGTGCTGGCCTGGCGGATCAAGTCCTCCGAGGTGCAGGCCCGCAAACGGGCCACCGTGGAGGCGCTCGGCACCCTGGCCGCCGGCCTCGCCCACGAGCTGAACAACCCGGCCGCGGCGGTGGCCAGGGCCGCGCAGGAACTGGCCCCCGCCCTGGACCGGCTCACCCGCACCGCCCAGGCCTGGGGCGCGGCCGCCACCGGGGCGGAGCGCTCCGTCCTCGACCGGCTGGCGGAGGAACTGGACAAGCTCCCGCCACCGGTGACCACCGACCCGCTCGCCCAGGCCGACGCCGAGGAGGAGATCGCCGACTGGGCGGAGGAGGCGGGCACCGAGCGGCCCGGTCTGCTCGGCTCGGGGGTCTCGGACCTCGGGCTGGAGCTCGGCTGGCTGCTGGAGCGGCTGGAGGGCGTCGGCGAGCCGTCCCTGCCGGCCGCCCTCGACCACCTGGCGGCCCTCCTGGAGATCCGCTCGCTGGCCGCGGAGCTCCGGGCGGCCGGTCCGCGGATCTCCCAACTCGTCTCGGCGACCCGGGATTACGCCAATCTCGACCGCGCACCCGAGCAGCGCTTCCGGGTCACCGACGGACTGGAGAACACGCTGGTCGTACTGCGTTCCAAGCTCTCCGGGATCAGTATCGTGCGGGAGTACGAACCGGGCCTGCCCGAACTGACGGGCTATCCGAGCGAGTTGAACCAGGTGTGGACCAACCTGGTCGACAACGCGGCCGAGGCCATGGAGGGCTCCGGCGTGCTCACCCTGCGCGCCCGCGCCGAGGGCGTCTGCATGGTCGTGGAGATCACCGACACCGGCCGCGGCATCCCCGCGCCATCGCTGCCGCGGATCTTCGAACCCTTCTACACCACCAAGGACGTGGGCAAGGGCACGGGCCTGGGGCTGCACCTCAGCTACCGCATCGTGACCCAGCGCCACCACGGGTCCATCACGGCCCGCTCGCGTCCCGGCGAGACCCGGATGGTGGTCCGGCTGCCCTTCGCCGGCAGCACCGAGTCCTGCGCCCCACCAGCCGCAACACCCGAAGTACCCACCTCCACCAGTTGAACGAACGGAGTCGACATGGCCAAGTACGACATCTCCAAGCTGCACCCGGTGTTCGTGCGCCAGATGGACGCGCTGGCCGCCCTGGACATCGAGGCGGTCATGAAGAACTACACCGACGACGCGGTGCTGTTGCGCTTCGAGGGCGTCTCGGTCGGCATCGAGGCCGTCCGCGAGACCTTCACCGGCTACCTCACGGTGAAGCCCACCCTGGTGGAACTCCAGGAGTACATCGAGACGGACGACACCATCTTCTACCGGGCGATCATGAACCTGAACGGCGAACCGGAGCACGCGTTCGGGACACTTGTGGTCCGCGATGGCCGAATCTGGCGGCAGACGGCCGGTTTCGGAGGCTGAGCGCGGAAATCTGGGTAGCGTGTGCGGGGAGGGCGTTACCGGTACGCCCTCCCCGTATGTGTGGCACGCCGTAGATATATGCAAGTAGATATATGCAAGCAGTGGCGAAGGGGAGGCCATGGAGCGCGAAACTGGACGGATCGAGGCATTCAGTGACGGCGTATTCGCCATCATCATTACGATCCTCGTCTTGGAATTGAAAGTTCCGGAAGAAACGGGATCCGAGTTCTGGCACGGCGTTCGGGAACAGTGGCCGCATTACGCCGCCTATGTGGTGAGCTTCCTCATCATCGGCGTGATGTGGGTGAATCACCACACCATCTTCAGTCACCTCAGGAGGGTCGACCGACCGCTGTTGTTCCTGAATCTCCTGGTGCTCATGGTGGTCTCGGTGATTCCCTACACCACCAACGTCCTCGCCGAGCACCTCATGGCGGACGGCTCCGCCAGCCCCGCCGCCGTGCTCTACAGCCTCGTCACCGTGGCCTACGCCTTGGCGTTCCTGGCGTTCTGGTGGTACGTCACCCGCGTCGGGCACCTCTTCCACGAGCACGTCGACAGGGAAGGCGCCCGGGCGACCCGGGTGCGCTTCGGGCTCGGAGCCATCGCCTACCCGCTGACGGTCCTCCTGGCGTTCTTCTCCGCACCGCTCACGCTTGTCGCGCACTTTCTCATCGCGATCTACTATGCGGCGAACCAGATCCCCATCCCCCTCGTCGTAGAGGAAGAGCGGCTCGATTCTGCCAGCGACCTCAGGAAGTAGCCGCGGGGGCCTACGGCCGTTCTCCGCGGTCAAGTAGGGTATTGGATCTAGCTGGTCGCGGGGGAGGCCCAGATGGCTCGCGTAGTCCTGCCGGAGGAATCCACGAAGGAAATCTCCGAACTGATCGACGTCCTGATCTCTCTTCTCTTCGAATCCTTACCCCGGCGGGACCAGCGAAACTGGGCCCGCGTTTATCTGAACGGCCTCGTGCGGACCAAAGGGAAGAAAACAATCCGCAACATCGCCGGAACCGGAGCCAGTTCCGTAGAGCAGAGCCTTCAGCAGTTCATCAGCAAGTCCCCCTGGGACTGGACCCCGGTCCGCCGCTCCCTCGCGCAGCACCTCGAGCGCACCGCACAGCGCCCGCTGGCCTGGGTGCTCCAGCCCATGGTCATAGAGAAGGCCGGCGACCGCTCGGTCGGCGTCGGCCGGCAGTTCGTCCCGCAGCTCGGCCGCACCGCCAACTGCCAGCAGGCCAGCGGGATCTGGCTCGCCTCCAGCGAGGCCAGCTTCCCGGTCGAGTGGACCCTCACCCTCCCCGGTCCCTGGACCAACGAACTCCTGCGCCGCCGAAGGGCCGGAATCCCCGACACGGCCCGCTCGCTCACCCCCGCCCAGGACGCCGTACACGCCGTCCAGCGGATGGCCGCCACCTGGCAGCTCCAGCGCCGGCCCGTCGTGATGGAGGTCGCCAACAGCGATCTCCCGCAGAGCATCGAGTCCTTCGCCCTCCAGGACATCCCGTTCGTATTCAAAGTCGACGGCTCCCTGCCCGTCTCCTTCGGCGGCGCCGGCCGGCACAAACCCGGCCCGCACACCGCACCCGCCCGCGAGCTCATCGACTCGCTGCGCTCCCAGCGCCGCGTCGTCGAATGGACCCGGCACGGCCGGGCCGAGGGCGCGGTGACCCTGCTGACCTCGGCCTCCATCTTCGCCACCCCCAGCGAGGACCGGCCCGCACCCGCGCCCACCACCCCGCTGCTGCTGCTCGGCGCCTGGACCGAAGCCGCCCTGCTGCCCTCGGAGTTCTGGATCACCAACATCGGCGACCGGCCCCTCGCCCAGCTGTTCCTGCTCGCCAAGCTCACCGACCGCGTCTCCCTCGACTTCGCCGAGACCTGCGAACCCGTCGGCATCCGCGACTTCGAGGGCCGCTCCTTCCGGGGCTGGCACCACCACGCCACCCTGGCGAGCGTGGCCCACGCGGCCAGGCTCCTCGGCGCCTCGCGCGACCGCCCGTCCGCCGGGGGCCCCGCCGGCCGGAGCCTCGGCGACTTCGCCGGACCCGCCCGCACCGCCGCCACCCGGTCCGCGGCCCGGCCACCCGCCGTCCTGCCGCCGCGACCGCTCATCCCCGGGCAGACCCCCAGACGCGAATACATCCGCTGATGCTCGACATAGCCGACGGGCTACGCGCGTGGTGTGCCGCGCGCCGGGAATTCGCCCTGGCCACCGTGGTGGCCGTCAGCGGGAGCGCACCGCGCGGACCGGGCGCCTCGCTCGCCGTCGACGACCGGGGCACCGCCCTCGGCTCGATCTCCGGCGGCTGCGTGGAATCCGCCGTGCACGAACTGTGCCTCGGCGCCATCGAGTCCGGCGAAGGCGGCCTGCACCGCTTCGGATACAGCGACGACGACGCCTTCGCCGTCGGCCTCACCTGCGGGGGAGTCCTCGACGTCCTCGTCACCCCGGTCCGCGGCGGCGACCCCGTCCGACCCGTCCTCGGCTCGGTGCTCGACGCCGCCGCCGACGGGACGCGGGCCGCACTGGCCCGGGTGGTCTCCGGCCCGCCGCCGCAGCTCGGCCGGGCCCTCGCCGTCCACGCCGACGGATCGTACGAGGGCGGGCTGGGCGGCGGCGCGGCCCTGGACCGGGCGGCGGCCGACCGGGTGCGCGCCCTGCTGCTGGCCGGACGCACCGGCACCGCCGAACTGGGCACGGCGGGCGGACTGTGCGGGGAGCCGCTGACCCTGCTGGTCGAATCGGCCGCCGAACCGCCCCGGCTGATCGTCTACGGGGCCATCGACTTCGCCGCCGCCCTCGCCCGGATGGGGGCCTTCCTCGGACACCGCGTCACCGTCTGCGACGCCCGGCCCGTCTTCGCCACCCCCGCCCGCTTCCCCGGAGCCGACGAGGTGATCGTCGACTGGCCGCACCGGCACCTGGCCGCCGAATGGGACGCGGGCCGGCTGGACTCCCGTACCGCCGTCTGCGTCCTCACCCACGACGCCAAATTCGACGTACCGCTGCTCTCCCTCGCCCTGCGGCTGCCGCTCACCTACGTCGGAGCCATGGGATCGCGGCGCACCCACGCCGAACGGGTGGAGCGGCTGCGCGCCGAAGGGGTGCCGCCGCAAGCGCTGGCCCGGCTGCGCTCCCCGATCGGCCTCGACCTGGGCGGAGCGACCCCCGAGGAGACCGCCCTGGCCATCGCCGCCGAGTTCACGGCCGTCCGGCACGGCGGCTCGGCCCTCCCCCTGGTGGCCGGCCGCCGGCCGATCCACCACCGCAGGACCAAGGTCCCGTAGGAAACGACCAGAGGGCCCGGAATGTCCTGGACGATCGGCCCGGGCGGTGTAAACCCCAGGTCATGGGAGAATGAAGTACGTGCGTTTCCTCGGCTGCCCTGTCGAGGCCATAGAAGGATCCTTCGATCGACTGGGATGTTCAGCACGTGCGTTTCCTCAATGACCAGAAGCCGCCGTACGACCTGACGTACGACGATGTGTTCATGGTGCCGAGCCGCTCCGCGGTCGGTTCCCGTCAGGGCGTCGACCTCTCCGCCCCCGACGGCACCGGCACCACCATTCCGCTCGTCGTGGCGAACATGACCGCCATTGCCGGCCGCCGGATGGCCGAGACGGTCGCCCGCCGCGGCGGCATCGTCGTCATCCCGCAGGACATCCCGATCGAGGTCGTCACCGACGTCATCTCCTGGGTCAAGACCCGCCACCTCGTGCTCGACACCCCGATCACGCTGGCGCCCACCCAGACCGTCGCCGACGCGCTGTCCCTGCTGCCCAAGCGCGCCCACGGCGCCGGCGTCGTCGTCGACGCCGAGGGCCGCCCGGTCGGCGTCGTCACCGACCACGACCTCACCGGCGTGGACCGCTTCACCCAGCTCTCCGAGGTCATGTCGAAGGAGCTGCTGCTCATCGACGCCGACATCGACCCCCGCGAGGCCTTCAACAAGCTCGACGCGGGCCACCGCAAGCTGGCCCCGGCCGTCGACAAGAACGGCAAGCTCGTCGGCATCCTCACCCGCAAGGGCGCGCTCCGCGCGACCCTGTACACGCCGGCCACCGACGCGGGCGGCAAGCTGCGCATCGCGGCCGCCGTCGGCATCAACGGCGACTTCGCGGCCAAGGCCAAGCAGCTGCTCGACGCGGGCGTGGACACGCTCGTCATCGACACGGCGCACGGCCACCAGGAGTCGATGATCAACGCGATCAAGGCCGTCCGCGCGCTGGACCCGCAGGTCCCGATCGTGGCCGGCAACATCGTCGCCGCCGAGGGCGTCAAGGACCTCATCGAGGCCGGCGCGGACATCATCAAGGTCGGTGTGGGCCCCGGCGCCATGTGCACCACCCGCATGATGACCGGCGTGGGCCGCCCGCAGTTCTCCGCGGTGCTGGAGTGCGCGGCGGAGGCCAAGAAGTACGGCAAGCACGTGTGGGCCGACGGCGGCGTCCGTCACCCGCGCGACGTGGCGATGGCCCTCGCGGCCGGTGCGTCGAACGTCATGATCGGCTCCTGGTTCGCCGGTACGTACGAGTCCCCGGGCGACCTGCAGCAGTCCGCCGACGGGCGCTTCTACAAGGAGTCCTTCGGCATGGCGTCCGCCCGTGCGGTGCAGAACCGCACGAGCGAGGAGTCGGCGTACGACCGTGCGCGCAAGGGCCTCTTCGAGGAGGGCATCTCCACCTCGCGGATGTTCCTGGACCCGGCGCGGCCGGGCGTCGAGGACCTGATCGACTCGATCATCGCCGGTGTGCGGTCCTCGTGCACGTACGCCGGGGCCGGGTCCCTCGCGGAGTTCGAGGAGAAGGCCGTGATCGGCGTCCAGTCGGCGGCGGGCTACGCGGAGGGCAAGCCCCTCCACGCCAGCTGGAGTTAAACCCGTCCGTTCCGCAGCCCCCGGCCGTGCCAACGACCGGGGGCTGCGGCACACCCAGAGCCCGCCCCCGCCCTGGGGCTCCGCCCCAGACCCCGCGCCTCAAACGCCGGCGAGGCTGGATATGCCTCCGGCGGCGCCTCAAACGCCGACGGGGCTGGTTGTTCCTGCCGGACCATGCCTGGCCTGCGGGGCTGGTTGTTCCTGCCGGACCGCGCCTGGCCGGCGGGGCTGGTTGTTCCTGCCGGACTGCCACGCGGCGCGTCCGTCAGTAACGGGGAGGATGCGGGCCCGGCGGTGAACTGTGCACGCCCGCACGGTACTTGGGGATCCGTACGGTGACCTTCAGGCCGGCGCCGACACCCGTCTCGATCACCGGACCGTACTCGTCCCCGTACACCTGCCGGATCCGCTCGTCGATATTGGGCAGCCCGATGCCGGAGGAGGATCCGGCGTGCTCCCCGGCCAGGATCCGGCGCAGCAGGGCCGGGTCCATCCCGATCCCGTTGTCCTCGACGGTGATCACGGCCTCGGCGCCCGCGTCCCGCGCGGTGATGGTGATCCGGCACTCCTCGGGGGAGTCCTCCAGCCCGTGCTTCACGGCGTTCTCCACCAGCGGCTGGAGGCACAGGAACGGCAGCGCCACCGGCAGTACCTCCGGCGCCACCTGCAAGGTCACCTTCAGCCGGTCCCCGAACCGGGCCCCGGCCAGCGCCAGGTACTGCTCGATGGAACGCAGCTCCTCGGCGAGCGTGGTGAACTCCCCGTGCCGCCGGAAGGAGTACCGGGTGAAGTCGGCGAACTCCAGCAGCAGGTCCCGGGCCCGCTCCGGGTCCGTCCGCACGAACGAGGCGATCGCGGCCAGCGAGTTGAAGATGAAGTGCGGGGAGATCTGCGCCCGCAGCGCCTTGATCTCCGCCTCCATCAGCCGGGTCCGCGACCGGTCCAGCTCCGACAGCTCCAGCTGTACGGACACCCACCGCGCGACCTCCGTCGCGGCCCGCACCAGCACCGCCGACTCCCGCGACCCGTAGGCCACCAGCGCCCCCAGCATCCCGTCCTCGCCCGTCAGCGGGGCCACCACCGCCCACTTCAGCGGACAGTCCGGCCGCCGGCACTCGGTCCGCACGCTCTGGCTGCGCCCCGACTCCAGCATCACCGCGACCCGGGCCATCGCACGCCGCTGGTGGTGATCGGCGCCCGGGCCGTCCCAGGCCAGCACCGACTCCCGGTCGGTCAGGCACAGCGCCTCCGTCCCCAGCAGCGACCGCAGCCGCCGGGCGGCCTTGCGGGCCGCGTCCTCGGTCAGCCCGGCCCGCAGCGGGGGAGCGGCCAGCGAAGCCGTGTGCAGGGTGTGGAAGGTGGCCCGCTGCACCGGCGTCCCCAGGTCCAGCCCGGCCGCCCGCTCCCCGCGCCGGGCCTGCCACCGGCCCGCCAGCCAGCCCGCGGCCACCAGCAGGGCCGCGCCCGCGACCGCCAGCACCACCAGGGCCGTCCCGCTCACCGCGCACCTCCCGCGGCCCGGTCACCGGCCACCACGTCCTCCGGCAGGTGCAGCCGCGCCAGGGTGGCGGCCGTCCCGGCCGGGACCTTCGACCGGGTGGCCAGCGACACCAGCACCATCGTCAGGAACCCGAGCGGCACCGACCAGGCCGCCGGCCACGCCAGCAGGGTGTGCACCCAGCCCGCCGGGGCCAGCCCGCCGCGGGTCGCCAGCACCGCGCTGAGCGCCGCCCCGCCGCCCGTGACCAGCCCGGCCACCGCCCCCGGCGGGGTCAGCCGCGGCCACCAGATGCCCAGCACCAGCAGCGGACAGAACGACGAGGCCGACACGGCGAAGGCCAGCCCCACCGCGTCCGCCACCGGCACGTCCCGGGCCGCCACGCTCCCGGCCAGCGGCACCAGCATCGCCAGCGGCACCGCGAAGCGGAAACTGCGCACCCCGCGCGTCGGCAGCAGGTCCTGGTGCAGCACCCCCGCCACCGCCATGGTCAGCCCCGAAGCCGTCGACAGGAACGCCGCGAAGGCCCCGCCGGCCAGCAGCGCCCCCAGCAGCTCCCCGAGCAGCCCGCCCAGCATCCGCTCGGGCAGCACCAGCACCGCCGCGTCCGCGTCGCCGGTGAGGGCCAGCTCGGGCGCGTAGATCCGGCCCAGCGCCCCGTACACCGGCGGCAGCAGGTAGAACACCCCGACCAGGCCCAGCACGACCAGCGTGGTGCGCCGGGCCGCCCGCCCGTTGGGGCTGGTGTAGAAGCGCACCGCCACGTGCGGCAGGCCCATGGTTCCGAGGAAGGTGGCCAGGATCAGCCCGTACGTCGCGTACAGCCGGTACTGCCAGTGCTCCCCCGACAGCGGCTCCGACCAGCTGGACACGCCCAGGCCGGCCTCCGCCCGGGTGTCGGGCACGGGCGTGTCCGGGGCGAACTCCAGCCGCGCGTCGGCCCGTACGGAATGCTGCCCGGCCGCGAGGGTCAGCGGGACCGCGTCGTAGGTCCGCCCGTCCACCTGCCCGGTCACCGTCAGCGTGAGCGGCGCCTCCACCGACAGCCGGACGTCCTCGGCCACCGTCACCGAGGTGTGCTCGCGGAAGACGGCCGGAGCGTCGAAGGTGGCCCGGGGCGCGCCGTCCCCGGCCCAGGCGGCGACCAGGAAGAAGGCGGGGACCAGCAGCGCGGTGAGCTTGAGCCAGTACTGGAAGGCCTGCACGAAGGTGATGCTGCGCATCCCGCCGGCGGCCACGGCCGCGCTCACCACGAAGGCCACCACCACCCCGCCCACCCAGTGCGGGGCCCCGGTCAGGATCTCCAGGGTCAGGCCGGCGCCCTGCAACTGCGGCAGCAGGTACAGCCAGCCGACCCCGACCACGAACAGCACCGCGATCCGGCGCACCGCCTGCGACTCCAGCCGGGCCTCGGCGAAGTCCGGCAGCGTGTACGCGCCCGAGCGGCGCAGCGGGGCCGCCACCAGCACGAGCAGCACCAGGTACCCGGCGGTGTACCCGACCGGGTACCAGAGCATCTCGGGCCCCTGGAGCAGCACCAGCCCGGCCACCCCGAGGAAGGACGCGGCGGACAGGTACTCCCCGCTGATCGCGGCCGCGTTGAGGCGGGGGCCGACGGTCCGGGAGGCGACGTAGAAGTCGGAGGTGGTCCGCGATATGCGCAGGCCGAGCGCGCCGACGAGGACGGTGGCCAGGACGACGACGGCGACGGCGGTCAGCGCGTACGTCTGGTTCACCGGGGGTCCTTCGGCCGGGGGAGGGTGACGGGAGTCTATGCACGGCCCGGGCCGCGCAACAGGCACGATCCGGCCCGTGCACCGCGCGAACCCCGCGGCAGCGGCCGCGCGAACCCCGCGGCAGCGGCCGCGCGGGGCCTTCCCCCGCCGCGCGGCGGTCAGACGGCCGGGTCGCGGTGTTCCGCGCAGTCGCGCAGGGCGATCTCCAGCTCCACGTACGACTCCTCCGCCCGCCGGAAGGCCAGCGTCAACGCGGCCTCGGCCCGCGGCGGCACCTGCCCCCGCACCCCTTCGCCCGCCTCGTAGAGGAGATCGGCCCAGCGTGCGGCGGCACTGCGCAGGCGGGCCAGCAGCGCCTCCGCCTCGGCCGGTCCGGCCGGCGCCGTGCGCGGCAGCGCGGTCAGCGTGTCGAGCAGAGCCTGGATTTCGGACATCACGCTCCTCCCGCGCCGGAAGATCCACGATACGCGGGCGCGCAGCCGTCGGCGGCCGACGGCCCCACCGGATCGCCGTACGCCACTCGCCGTGCGACGAACGGCGTCCCACCGCCGCCGGACGGTCACCCGACCGCCGGGCGACGGCCCGGACCCCCGCCCCGGCCCCGCCCCGGGCTCAGCCGGTCGCGTGCCGCATCAGCAGGTCCCGCAGCTCCCGCGCATGGCGACGGCTCACCTGGAGCTCCGCCGAGCCCACCCGGACGCTCGTCGTGCCCGCGTCCAGCCGGAGTTCGTCGATCCGGGCCAGGGCCACGAGATGGCGGCGGTGGATCCGTACGAACCCGCGCGCCGCCCACCGCTCCTCCAGCGTGGACAGCGGGATGCGGACCAGGTGGCTGCCCTCGTCGGTGTGCAGGCGGGCGTAGTCGCCCTGGGCCTCGACGTACGCGATGTCCGCGATCGCCACGAACCGGGTGACACCGCCCAGTTCGACGGCTATCTGCTCCGGCGCGCGCTCGGCGACGGTGACCTCGGCCGCCTGCCGGGGCGGCGCCGGCACCGCGGCGTGCACCGGCACCGGCACCGGTACCGCGGGCGGTACGGAGGGAGCGGCCGCGGCGGGCACGCCCTCGGGGGCCGCCGGCACCTCCCCGGACTGCCCCAGCTGCGCGCAGGCCCGCCGCACGGCCTCGGCCAGCCGCTCCGGCCGTACGGGCTTGAGCACGTAGTCCACGGCCTTGAGGTCGAAGGCCTGTACGGCGAACCCCTCGTGGGCGGTGACGAACACGATCAGCGGCGGCCGTGCGAACCCGGCCAGCAGCCGGGCGATGTCCAGCCCGGTCAGCCCGGCCATGTGGATGTCGAGGAAGACCACGTCGATGCCGTCCGCGCCGTCCGGCCCGGCCTCCAGCGCCACCGTGATCCGGCGCAGCGCCCCGGTGGCGTCCGAGGCGCCCTCGGCGCTGCGGATCCGCGGATCGGAGCGCAGCAGGTAGAGGAGCTCCTCCAGGAGCGGCATCTCGTCGTCGACGGCCAGTACGCGCAGCATGCGGGGAGTGTAGGAGGTGTCCCGCCCGGGCGGAACGGTGCGCGGCCCCGCCCCGGGGGATGAGGGCGGGGCCGCGCGGTCGGAAGGCGGGGGGCGGGAGGCGGCGGTTACTGGACGGTGATCAGCTTGCCGTCGGGGGCGACCGCGTACCAGGTGCCGCCGACGCCCTGGCCGTTGATGTCGCCCGGCTTCTTGTCACCGGCGAAGGTGTACACCGGCCAGCAGTCGACGGTCTGCTGCTTCTTGCCGTCGGGCCGGTCCAGCACCAGGTAGTTGCGCTCGGTGATGCCCTTGGCGTCGGCCTTGTCCACCGGCGGCACGACCGGCCACTTGGCCAGGCAGTCGCCGACGCACTTGGAGACCATCGGCCAGGCGGTGTCCGGCTTGAAGCGGTAGACGGTCATGCCCTTGGCGTCGACGATGTGGTCGCCCAGCTTGGGGTCCTTCGCGACGGACAGGCCCGCGCCCGCCTCGGCCGCACCGGCCGGAGCCGGGGCCGCCGCCTTCTCCGCCTTCTTGCCGTCGGGGGCGAAGGCGAACCACACGCCGCCGACGCCCTGGCCGTTGAAGTCGCCCGCCTTGGTGTCCTTGTTGAAGCGGTACGCGGGCCAGCCCGCCACCGTCAGCTGCTTCGTGTCGTCGCTGCGCACGACCTCGCCGAGCAGCGCCGGGTCCATGCCCGCGGCGGCGGTGGCGTCGCCGGCCGCGACCACCGGCCAGGTCTTGGCGCAGTCCCCGTCGCAGTTGGACTTCGGCGGCTTGGCGGTGTCCTTGTCGAAGCGGTACAGGGTGAGGCCGCCGCTGTCGGTGAGGACGGAGCCGAGCTGCTCGCCGGTGGCTATCGCGAGCCGGCCGCCGGGCTTGGCCGCGCCGTCCGCGGCGGGCTGGGAGGAGGCCTGGGCGGCGGCTCCGGCCGGCTTGGCCGTGTCGGCGGCCTTGTCTTGCGACGGGCCGCAGGCGGTCGCCGCCAGGATGACGGCGATGGCGGTCGCGGCGATGGTGGTTCCGCGCTTCATGCCCATGTTGATCTCTCCCACGTGTGTGTCTGTTCCGCGCCGTCGTCCCAGCGGCGGCAACTGTGCACAGGACACGCCCCGGTGGGTTCGCTCTGTTCACGCGGACCCGTGTGGGCTGCTTCACTCAGCCGGCGCCGAACCCGGCCCGCCGCAGGGCCGTGGCCACAGCGAGGCCGAGCACCTGGTGTCCGGCGTCGTTGGGGTGCAGCCCGTCCTCCAGGTGCTCGGGACCGAGCAGGTCACGGCCCGGGAGCACGGCGAGGTGCTCGTCCCCGGCGGCGATCCGGTCGCGGGTGGCGCGCTCCATGGCGTCGCGCAGGGCTCCCAGGGTGGCGCCGAGCCGGTTCGGGGTGCGCTCGGCGTCGGGCCGCAGGACGGGGGAGACCAGCAGGAGCGGGGTCCTCGGGTGCCCCTGGCGGACCAGTTCGAGGAAGGCGCGGGTGGTCTCGTAGAGCAGGGGCGCGGAGAAGGGCACCCGGGACCAGCAGTTGGTGCCGAATGCGAGGGTGAGGACGTCGGCGGGCAGGGCGGCGAGCTGTTCGGCGGTGGCGAGCTCGCCGCGGGCGGCGCCCGCGTAGCCGAGGTTGACCGTGTCCCAGCCCAGGGCCCGGCCGGCCACGGCGGGCCAGCCGTGGGCGGGCCGGGTGGACCACCAGCCCTCGGTGATGGAGTCCCCGTGCACCACCCAGCGCGGGGCGGGCGGCGGCGGGGCGAGCGGGCCGCCTATCCCGCGCAGGCCGAGGACCAGCGGGGACTGGGTCTCGGGCGGGTGGATGGTGAACGGGCCCGGCCCGCCGCCCAGTTCGATGCGTACGACGGCCTCCGCGGCCGGTTCGGTGAACACCTCGCGGACCACCCCGTGCCGGTCCCACAGCGCGAAGCCGTGCGCGAGGTCGTGCAGGGAGTCGGTGGGGCCGGGCACGGTGGCCCGGTAGCGGATCTCCACCGCCCGCGCGGTCCCGGCGGTGAATTCGAGCCGCACCCCGATGGGCAGGGTGGCCCGCTCGCCGGTGTCCCAGGGCAGCCGCATGGTGTCGGCCGGGTCGGCCCGCACGGGCCGTCCCTTGTCCAGCCAGGCGACCCCGCGCAGGAAGGGCCCGGGGTCCTGCCACAGATCGAGGTCCATGGCGGCACGCTGCGGGAGATCTGATGAGCTGTCAAGAATGCCGGTCGAGGTCCGCTGTGCAGCGATCGATCATCCGCGCGCAACAAAGGACCATCTGGGACAGATCCGCGCAACGATCGTGCGGCAATGTGCAAGGATGGTGCATTACGGGCGGTATCACTCAGCTCGTAGGCTCACTCGCTGTACGTGGAGTGGCGCGGACCGCCTGCTCGGCGGTCCTCCCATGCCCAGGCAGGCTTCTCGCCCGCCTGCCCTGCTCCGGACCGCTGCGGTCGACGCCTGAATCCCCACCCGCAGCAAGAAGGAGTCACCCCGTGCTCGACCACGGCCAGGCGCCATCCGCCACGACCGAGGCCCGCAGGCCCGTCCACCCGTTGCTCCGCCGCAAGCCGGTCGAGCAGCTGGTCTCCGAGGGCGGCCAGGGCGAGGGCGGCTCGCTGCGCCGCTCGCTCACCATGTGGCAGCTGACGATGATCAGCATCGGCGCGACCCTGGGCACCGGCATCTTCGTCGTCCTCGGCGAAGCCGCCCCCAAGGCCGGCCCGGCCGTGACGATCTCGTTCATCATCGCGGGCCTGACCGCGCTGTTCTCGGCCCTGTCCTACGCCGAGCTCGCCGGATCCGTCCCCGTCTCCGGCTCCTCGTACTCCTACACCTACGCCACCATGGGCGAGCTCATCGCCTGGATCTGCGGCTGGTGCCTGGTCCTGGAGTACGCCGTGTCCGTCGCGGCCGTCGCCGTCGGCTGGGGCCAGTACCTCAACGAGCTCCTCGACGGGACCCTGGGCTTCACCATCCCCGAAGGCCTCTCGGCCCCGCTCGGCGAAGGCGGCTGGATCAACCTGCCCTCGCTGGTCGTCGTCCTGCTCGCGATGGTCTTCCTGATGCGCGGCGCCAAGGAGAGCGCCCGCATCAACACCGTCATGGTCGTGGTGAAGGTCATCACGCTGCTGCTCTTCATCGGCATCGGCTTCCTGGGCATCAAGGCCGGCAACTACGCCCCCCTCGCCCCGCTCGGCATCACCGGCATCAGCGCCGCCGCCGCCACGCTCTTCTTCTCGTACATCGGCTTCGACGCCGCCTCCACCGCCGGTGAGGAAGCCAAGAACCCGAAGAAGGACCTGCCCCGCGCGATCATGCTCTCGCTGGGCATCGTCACCGTCCTGTACTGCCTCGTCGCGCTCGTCGCCGTCGGCGCCATGCCGTGGCAGGACTTCGAGGGCACCGAGGCCGCGCTCGCCCAGATCATGACCGACGTCACCGGCCACAGCTTCTGGGGCGTCGTCCTCGCGGCCGGCGCGGTCGTCGCCATCGCCTCCGTCGTCTTCGCCGTGCTGTACGGACAGACCCGCATCCTCTTCGCGATGTCCCGCGACGGCCTCGTCCCCAAGGCCTTCGCCAAGGTCGACGCGAAGACCGGCGTGCCGCGCGTCAACGTGCTGATCGTCTCGCTCTTCTGCGGCGCGCTCGCCGCGTTCATCCCGCTGGGTGAGCTGGCCAACGCGACCAGCATCGGCACGCTCTTCGCCTTCGCCCTCGTCAACGTCGCCGTCGTGATCCTGCGCCGCACCAAGCCCGACCTGCCGCGCACCTTCAAGGTGGCGCTCTTCCCGGTCACCCCGATCCTCGGCTTCATCGCCTGCGGCTACATGATGTACAGCCTGCCGGTCGCCACGTGGGTCGCTTTCGGTGGCTGGATGGCCGTCGGCCTCGTGGTCTACTTCGTGTACGGCATGCGCCGCTCCTCACTGGCCACAGCAGAAAAGTGATCCACCCGCAGTGCGACTGAACGATCTCGACGAACGCATCGTGCACGCCCTCGCCGAGGACGCCCGACGCTCCTACGCGGACATCGGCTCCGAGGTCGGGCTCTCCGCCCCCGCCGTCAAGCGGCGCGTGGACCGGCTGCGCGCCGAGGGGGCCATCACCGGCTTCACCGTCCGCGTGGACCCCGCCGCGATGGGCTGGGAGACCGAGGGCTTCATCGAGATCTACTGCCGCCACAACACCTCGCCGGACGACATCCGGCGAGGGCTGGAGCGGTACCCCGAGGTGGTGTCCGCGTCGACCGTCACCGGCGACGCGGACGCCCTCGTCCAGGTCTTCGCCTCCGACATGCGCCACTTCGAGCGGGTGCTGGAGCGCATCGCGGGCGAGCCCTTCGTGGAGCGCACCAAGTCCGTCCTGGTGCTCTCCCCGCTGCTGCGCCGCTTCACCTCCGGCGCCCCCGCGTAGCACCCGCGCCCGCACCCGCGCCCGCGAGCTCACGGCCGCGCAGGGAACGGCGCTCCTCCTCCGTCAGCCCGCCCCAGACCCCGAACGGCTCACGGGTCCGCAGCGCGTGGTCCAGGCAGGCGGCGCGCACCGGGCACACCGCGCAGACCCGCTTCGCGGCGGCGTCCCGCTCCTCCCGGTCCTCGCCCCGCTCACCGGCGGGATGGAAGAACCGGGCCGACCCCAGGTCCCGGCAGGCGGCCCCGGTCTGCCACTCCCAGAAGTGGTGGGTGGCCCCGGGCAGGCGGTCGACGTCCGTCATGGCAGTTCCTTTCCGTGGGTTGTCCCCGCGTCTGACCGGTGCACGTCCACCGAAACCCCGCGGCGCCCGCCCGGACACCCCCGCGGACCCCGACGATCTCCGTATTCCTGCCGGTCACCGCGGATTCACACCCCCGCGCAACGAATCTCCGCAGGCGCCTCGGAACGCGCAACGAATCGATGCGCGGAGCGCAACGGTCACGGCTTGTCCCGGTCGAACGCGCGAACGTACCGTTTTACGACCCCACCCCTCCTGCCACAGAGGTAGTCCATGCCCCCGCTGCGCACCGCCCTCCTCCAGAGCTCCGGACGTCTCGGCGACACCGCCGGGAACCTCAAGGCGCTCGACGAGGCCGCGGCGCGCGCCGCACAGGGCGGGGCCGGGCTCCTCGTGACCTCGGAGATGTTCCTCACGGGCTACGCCCTGGAGATCGAGGACATCGCCGCGCTCGCCGAACCGGCCGACGGCCCGTCCGCCGCCGCTATCGGCGAGATCGCCCGCCGCCACGGGGTCGCCGTCCTGTACGGCTACCCCGAGCGCGGCGGCGAGGCCGTGTTCAACGCGGCGCAGCTCATCGGCCCCGACGGGGTCCGGCTCGCGAACTACCGCAAGACGCACCTCTTCGGCTGCTTCGAGCAGGACGCCTTCACCCCCGGCGACACCCCCGTCGTCCAGGCCGACCTCGGCGGCCTGCGCATCGGCATCATGATCTGCTACGACGTGGAGTTCCCCGAGAACGTCCGGGCGCACGCGCTCGCCGGCACCGACCTCCTCCTGGTGCCGACCGCGCAGATGCACCCCTTCCAGTTCGTCGCCGAACAGCTCGTCCCCGTACGGGCCTTCGAGAACCAGATGTACATCGCGTACGTCAACCGCACCGGCCCGGAAGGCGAGTTCGAGTTCGTCGGACTCAGCTGCCTGGCGAGCCCCGACGGGGTCACCCGCACCCGGGCCGGACGCGGCGAGGAGCTGGTGTTCGGCGAGGCCGACCCCGAGCTGCTGAGCGCGTCCCGCACGAACAACCCGTACCTGCGCGACCGCCGCCCCGGGCTCTACGCCTCCCTCATCTAAGCCCTCCGCTCCTCCGCTACCCCCAGCCCTGCCGCAAGGAGACGTACCCCCATGACGTCCACGGTGCCCACCACCGCCGTCCCGCACAGCGACGGACAGCCGCCGATCACCATGTTCGGCCCGGACTTCCCGTACGCGTACGACGACTTCCTCGCCCACCCGGCGGGGCTGGGCCAGATACCCGCGACCGAGCACGGCACCGAGGTCGCCGTCATCGGCGGCGGGCTGTCCGGCATCATCTCGGCCTACGAGCTGATGAAGATGGGCCTCAAGCCCGTCGTCTACGAGGCCGACCAGATCGGCGGCCGGCTGCGCACCGTGGGCTTCGAGGGCGCGGGCACCGAGGAGCTGACCGCGGAGATGGGCGCGATGCGCTTCCCGCCGTCCTCCACGGCGCTCCAGCACTACATCGACCTCGTCGGCCTGGTCACCGAGCCCTTCCCGAACCCGCTCGCCGAGGCCACCCCCTCGACGGTCGTCGACCTCAAGGGCGAGACCCACTACGCCGAGACCATCGCCGACCTCCCGCAGGTCTACCGCGACGTCGCCGACGCGTGGAACGCCTGCCTGGACGAGGGCGCCGACTTCTCGGACATGAACACCGCGATGCGCGAGCGCGACGTCCCGCGGATCCGCGAGATCTGGGCGAAGCTCGTCGAGAAGCTCGACGACGAGACCTTCTACGGCTTCCTCTGCAAGTCCGAGGCCTTCCAGTCCTTCCGCAAGCGCGAGATCTTCGGCCAGGTCGGCTTCGGCACGGGCGGCTGGGACACCGACTTCCCGAACTCCATCCTGGAGATCCTGCGCGTCGTCTACACCGAGGCCGACGACCACCACCGCGGCATCGTGGGCGGCTCCCAGCAGCTCCCGGTGCGCCTGTGGGAGCGCGAGCCCCAGAAGATCATCCACTGGGCGCAGGGCACCTCGCTGTCCTCCCTGCACGAGGGCACCCCGCGCCCGGCGGTGACCCGTCTGCACCGCACGGCGGGCAACCGCATCACGGTGACCGACGCGTCCGGGGACATCCGCACCTACCGTGCCGCGATCTTCACCGCCCAGTCCTGGATGCTCCTGTCCAAGATCGAGTGCGATGACACGCTGTTCCCGATCGACCACTGGACGGCGATCGAGCGCACCCACTACATGGAGTCGTCCAAGCTCTTCGTGCCTGTCGACCGGCCGTTCTGGCTGGACAAGGATGAGGAGACGGGCCGCGACGTCATGTCGATGACCCTGACCGACCGCATGACCCGCGGCACCTACCTGCTGGACAACGGCCCGGACAAGCCCGCCGTCATCTGCCTCTCGTACACCTGGTGCGACGACAGCCTCAAGTGGCTGCCGCTGTCCGCGAACGAGCGGATGGAGGTCATGCTGAAGTCCCTCGGCGAGATCTACCCGAAGGTCGACATCCGCCGCCACGTCATCGGCAACCCGGTCACCGTCTCCTGGGAGAACGAGCCCTACTTCATGGGCGCGTTCAAGGCCAACCTGCCGGGCCACTACCGCTACCAGCGCCGCCTGTTCACGCACTTCATGCAGGACCGCCTCCCCGAGGACAAGCGCGGCATCTTCCTCGCGGGCGACGACATCTCCTGGACGGCCGGCTGGGCCGAGGGCGCCGTCCAGACCGCCCTGAACGCGGTCTGGGGCGTCATGCACCACCTCGGCGGCTCCACGGACGCCACCAACCCGGGCCCGGGCGACGTCTACGAGGACATCGCCCCGGTCGAACTCCCGGAGGACTGACCTCCCCTCCCGGACTCCGCGGGCACCACCCCCGCCCCGGACCCCGTGACCACGGGCCGCCCCCGCGCACACATCGCGGCGGCGGCCCGTATTCATCTCCCGGCCGCACCCACACCCACGGCCGCCGCTCGCCGCCCCCGACCAGCGAAAAGCAGGTGCGGGGCGCGGCCCGGCGGGGCAGGGTGGGATCATGAGCGACCCGTACGACCACACCGCCCCCGCCCCGTGGATCACCACCCCCGTCGAAGCCCACCTGCTGCGCGGCGCCCTCGACGTGGAACGCACCGCGCACGGCGTGCTCCCGCACCGGCTGCCCGCCCGCGCGCGCGAGCAGTTCCGCGACGCGAACCTCGCCGCGATCGAGGCCCAGCCCTCCGGCGTGCGCCTCGCCTTCCGGACCGCGGCCACCGCCGTCGAACTGGACGCGCTCCCCACGAAGGCGGCCTACGAGGGATTCCCGGCCCGCCCGGACGGCGTGTACGAACTGCTCGTCGACGGACGGCCGGCCGGCCGCGGCAGCGTGACGGGCGGCAACCTCCGCATCGTCGACATGGCCACCGGCTCCGAGGTCCTGCGCCCCGGCCCGCCCGGCACCGTCCGGTTCACCGGGCTCCCCGCCGGGACGAAGGACGTCGAGATCTGGCTGCCCCATTCCGAGATCACCGAGCTCATCGCGCTGCGCACCGACGCCCCCGTCGAGGCCCTCCCGGACCGCGGCCGCAGGGTGTGGCTGCACCACGGCAGCTCCATCAGCCACGGCTCCTTCGCCGCCGCCCCGACCGGCACCTGGCCGGCCCTGGCGGCCGCCCTGGGCGGGGTGGAGCTGGTCAATCTGGGCTTCGGCGGCAACGCCCTGCTCGACCCGTTCACCGCGCGCGCCATCCGTGACACCCCCGCCGACCTGATCAGCCTCAAGATCGGCATCAATCTGGTCAACCACGACGTGATGCGCCTGCGCGCCTTCGTCCCGGCCGTGCACGGATTCCTCGACACCGTCCGCGAGGGGCACCCCACCACCCCGCTGCTGGTCGTCTCTCCCGTCCTGTGCCCCATCCACGAGGACACCCCGGGCCCCACCGGCCCGGACTTCGAGGACGGGGAGCTGCGCTGGAAGGCCACGGGCGACCCCGCCGACCGCGCGGCCGGGCGGCTGACGCTCGGCGTCATCCGCGACGAGCTCGCCCGCATCACCGGGCAGCGGGCGGCCGAGGACCCGAACCTGTACCACCTCGACGGCCGCGCCCTCTACGGCGAGGCGGACTTCGCCGAACTGCCCCTGCCCGACCGGCTCCACCCGGACCCGGCCGGCCACCGCCGCATCGGCGAGCGCTTCGCGGAGCTGGCCTTCGGCGGGAGCGGCCCGTTCGCCGTCACACGCGGCTGAGCCGGGCGGGGGTCAGCAGGCAGCGGCCGACGAGGCCGACGCCCGCGTCGAGGGATTCGCGGAACTCCTCGGCCAGTTCGGGGGAGCGGCGCAGGGTCCACAGCAGCCGCGCCGACGCCCAGGCGCCGGCGCGGGCGCGCTCCAGGCTCCACGAGCCGAGCAGGTGGGTCAGCGGGTCGGCGATCTCCAGCAGGTCCGGGCCCGGCATCAGGTCCTCGCGGATGTGCTCCTCGAGGGCGACCAGGGTGTCGCCGACCCGGTCGAAATCGGCCTCCAGGGCTCCCGGTTCGCAGTCCAGGGCCCGGCACGTGGACACCACCGCCACCGCCAGGTCGTGGCCGATGTGCGCGTTGATCCCGGCCAGCGCGTGCTGGAGCGGGCGGATCCCGGGATGGCGGCGGTACTGGAACAGGGGGCGCCAGCAGGCCGGGGCCCGGTCCGCGTCCACCGCCGCCAGGTACCGCTCCGCGAACCGCACGCTGAGGGCCTGGGCCCGCCGCGGCGCCGGGAACCCGCCGTGTTCGATCCGCCGGTGCAGGGTCTCCGTCACCGTCAGGTAGACCCGGTTGAAGACGGCGACACCGTCCTGCGGCGGGAGCCGCTCGTCCAGGGCGCGCATCCGCGCCAGCACCGCTTCCATGTCAGGCAGGGTCGCAGGCACCGGTGCGGATGCGGGGAACTTGGCCGTACGCTTCGCCGGTTCGGGCGAAACCCCGTCAACGCGGCGTGTCCCGGCCGTCCTGATCATCGTAGGCGGAGGTGCCCGCGTCGAGCAGGGGCCGCTGCTCCTTCAGGTGCGCCGGGGCGAAGTACCGCAGCGCGTGGTAGCCCGTGATCACCACGATCGTGCCCAGCGCGATGCCGCCCAGCTCGAAGCTGTCGGTGATCTGCAGCTTCACCCCGCCGACGCCGATGATGATGCCCGCCGCGGCCGGCACCAGGTTCAGCGGATTGCGCAGGTCCACCCGGCCGTTGATCCAGATCTGGGCGCCGAGCAGGCCGATCATGCCGTACAGGATGACGGTGATGCCGCCGAGCACCCCGCCCGGGATCGCCGCGACGACCGCGCCGAACTTGGGGCACAGCCCGAACAGCAGCGCGAAGCCGGCCGCCGCCCAATACGCCGCCGTGGAGTAGACCCGGGTCGCGGCCATGACGCCGATGTTCTCGGAGTACGTGGTGTTCGGCGGGCCGCCGACCGCCGTGGACAGCATGGACGCGGCGCCGTCGGCGGCGATGGCGGTGCCGAGCTTGTCGTCCAGCGGGTCGCCGGTCATCTCGCCGACGGCCTTGATGTGCCCGGCGTTCTCGGCGATCAGCGCGATCACCACGGGCAGGGCGATCAGGATCGCCGACCACTCGAAGGCCGGCGCGTGGAAGGTCGGCAGCCCGATCCAGTCGGCCTTGCCGACCCCGGACAGGTCCAGGCGCCAGTGGTCCACGGCCTCGGGCCCGCCCACCGTGGAGTGGATCTTCCCGAAGACCAGGTCGAGGACCCAGGAGAGCGCGTACCCGAAGACCAGCCCCAGGAAGATCGCGATCCGCGACCAGAAGCCGCGCAGGCAGACCACGGCCATCCCCGTGAACACCATCGTCAGCAGGGCCGTCCACTGGTCCTGCGGCCAGTACGTCGAGGCCGTCACCGGCGCCAGGTTGAAGCCGATCAGCATCACGACCGCGCCCGTCACCACCGGCGGCATCGCCGCGTGGATGATCCGCGCCCCGAAGCGCTGCACGGCGAGCCCGGACAGGAACAGCGCCGCGCCGACGACGAAGACGGCGCCGGTGACGACCGCGCTGTCCCCGCCCGAGGCCCGGATCGCCGCGGCCACGCCGACGAACGAGAGTGAACAGCCCAGGTACGAGGGGACCCGGCCGCGCGTCGCCAGCAGGAAGATCACCGTCGCGACACCGGACATCATGATGGCGAGGTTCGGGTCCAGGCCCATCAGGACCGGCGCGACGAAGCTCGCGCCGAACATCGCCACGACGTGCTGGGCGCCGAGCCCCGCGGTCCGCGGCCACGACAGCCGCTCGTCCGGCCGCACCACCGCGCCCGGGGCGGGAGTCCGCCCGTCGCCGTGCAGGGTCCAGCGCACGCCGAGGCCCATGTTCCACCACTTCCGTTCCGCCACTGATCGAGCATCAAGGCCGCTGGGGCCCGCTCTTTTCGATCAGGCCGGGCCCCCGATATGTTACGGGCGGATTCCGGCGGTTTCGTCCCGATGGGCCTCGGAGGCCCCGGGAGCGGCCGGCTTCTGCCGCAGTACGGCGGCCCCCACCACCAGCGCGAACGCCAGCAGGGTGACCAGCCCGAAGGAGACCACGAGCGAGGTCGCGTCCGCTACCGCGCCGATCGCCGACGGGGCGATCAGCCCCGACGTGTAGGTGATCGTCGCGACGCCCGCGATCGCCTGCGCCGGGGCCGGCCCGCTGCGCGCCGCGGCCGCGAAGGCCAGCGGAACCACCACGGCGATGCCCAGCCCGATCAGCCCGAACCCGGCCATCGCCGCCGCCGGCTCGCGGACCGAGACCACGACCAGCCCGCCCGCGGTGGCCAGTACGCCGCCCGCCCGGACGGTCCGCACCGCCCCGAACCGGTCCACCACCCGGTCCCCGGCCAGCCGTGCGACGGCCATCGTGAGCGCGAAGGCGGTGGTCGAGGCCGCCGCCAGACCGGCGTCCGTGTCCAGGACGTCCCGCAGGTAGACCGCCGACCAGTCCAGGCTCGCCCCCTCGGCGAACACCGCGCAGAAGCCGATGGCGCCGATGAGCAGCGCGGACCTCGGCGGCAGCGCGAAGTGCGGCGGAGCCGCCTCCTCCTGATCGCTCCTCAGGTCCAGCACCCCCTGTACGGCGACCAGCCCGGCCGCGGTGAGGACCAGCGCGGCGACCAGGTGGTGCACCCGGGCGTCGGCCCCGGTGTGCGCGGCGACCGTACCGGCGGCCGAGCCGAGCAGCGCGCCCACGCTCCACATGCCGTGCAGCGAGGACATCACCGAGCGGCCCAGCCGGTTCTCCGTCTCCACGCCGAGCGCGTTCATCGCCACGTCCGACATGCCGGAGGTGGCCCCGTAGACGAAGAGCGCGAAGCAGAGCGCCGGCAGGTTCGGGGCGAGGCTCGGCAGGATCAGGGAGAGGGTCCACAGCGCCAGCAGCCCGCGCAGCGCGGTACGGGCGCCGAAGCGGTGGTTGATCCGCCCCGCCAGCGGCATCGCGAGCGCGGCGCCCAGGGCGGGGAAGGCGAGGGCCAGGCCCAGGGTGCCGGGGCTGAGCTGGGCGTTCTCCTGGATCCAGGGGATGCGGGTGGCGAAGGAGCCGGTCACGGCGCCGTGGGCGCAGAAGACGGCGGCGATCGCGAAACGGGCATGGCGCAGCCGCGCCGGGCTGAGGTCGGTTTCCCCGGTCATGGGAGTTAAACTATCAGGGACCCTGCCTGATAGTTAGTGGCCGTGACTGCCTAGGATGGGCGCCGTGACCCCTGCCCTCACCTCGACACCGGTACCGTTCCCCGCCTCACCGAGCACGGCGCGCGCCATCAACGACCGGCTCGCCCTGCAACTCCTCCAGGAGGCGGGGCCGCTGACGGCCACCCAGCTCAAGGCCAGGACCGGCCTGTCCCGCCCCTCGGTCGCCGACCTCGTCGAGCGGCTCACCGAAGCCGGGCTGATCGAGGTCGTCGGGGAATCCGGCGAACAGCGCCGCGGCCCCAACGCCAAGCTCTACGGGATCGTCGCCCGGCGCGCCCACCTGGCCGCCCTGGACGTACGGACCGACAGCGTCACCGCCGTCGTCACCGACCTCCTCGGCCACCCGCTGGCCGAGGCCGCCCTGCCCGTCGGGGCCCCCGAGGACGCGGTCGCGGCCCTGCTGCGCACCGCCCGCGAGGCCGGGGCCGGCGAACTGCACACCGTCGTCGTGGGAGCCCCCGGCCTGGTCGGCCCCGGCACCGGCGAACTCCGCGACACCGAAGGCCTGCCCGCGTGGCACCGGGACCTGGTGGCGGCCCTCCAGCGCACCCTGCCCGCCGCGGTGGCCGTCGAGAACGAGACCAACCTGGCGGCCCTCGCCGAACAGCGCCTGGGCGTCGCCCGCGACGTGGACTCCTTCGTCCTGCTGTGGCTGGGCGCGGGGGTCGGCGCGGCCGTGGTCCTGGACGGCCGGCTGCGCCGGGGCGCGTCCGGCGGGGCCGGCGAGATCGGCTTCCTGCCCGTTCCCGGCACCGGCGGGCTGCCCTCGGCCACCGACTGCGGGGGCGGCTTCCACGCCCTGGCGGGCCGCGAGGCCGTGACGGCGCTGGCCCGGGCGCACGGCTTCGCCGGTCCCGCGGAGGAGGCCGTGGCCGGGGCCGCCGGGGAGGAGTTCCTCGAAGCCCTGGCCGGGCGGCTGGCCCTGGGCGCGGCGGCGGTCACCGCCGTGCTCGACCCGGGCTGCGTGGTCCTGGCGGGCGAACTGGGCCGGGCGGGCGGCCCGGCCCTGGCCGCCCGGGTCGCCCGCCGCCTGGCGGCGCTGACCCCCGTACCCACCGAGGTCCGCGCCACCACCCTGGGCGGCCCTGCGGTCCTCGCGGGGGCGAAGCTCGCGGCGCGGGAGGCGGCCCAGGAGGTCTTGTTCGGCGGCTAGCCGCGCCCCGCGCGGGCCCCGGACGCGCGCTCGGACGCGTACTGCGCGAACGTCCCGCGGCCCGCCGCGTGCGACGGTGTCAGGTTGCCGCCCCGCCTGAAGCCCGCGTATGCCTTGCCCCACAGCCGCAGCGGCACCACCCGGCGGCGGTGGCGGCCCGTCGCCGCGAGGTAGGCGCGGCCGAGGTCCGGCAGGGTGGCGATCTCCGGGCCGCCCATGTCCGTGACGCGGCCCGACGGGGTCGGGACGGCCAGTTCCGCCAGCCGGTCCGCGACCTCCTCGACCGCGATCGGCTGCACCCGGACCCCGGCCGGCAGCGGCACGACCGGCAGCTTCGCCGCCATGTCGACCACCTGCGCCACCAGATCGTGGAACTGCGTCGTGCGCAGGATCGTCACGCCCAGCCCGGAGCCCTCCAGCAGCCGTTCCACCCGCAGCTTCGACTTGTAGTAGCCGAGGGGGACCACGTCCACCCCGACGATCGAGATGTAGACGAGGTTGCGTACGGTCCCCGCCCGCCGGGCCGCGTCGATCAGGTGCCGGGCGGCCTCCTCGTCGCCCCCGCGCGGGGAGCTCGCGCAGTGCACGACCACCTCCACCCCGGCCATCGCCGCGTCCAGACCGCTGCCGTCCCGCAGGTCCACCGGGTGCTCGGCCGAGTGCCGGCTCAGGACGCGTACCTCACGGCCCGCCGCCCGCAGCCGCGCCGTGACGAGCGAGCCGAGGTTTCCGGTGCCTCCGGTGACGAGGATGGTGCTCTTGCCCATGACGGGGTCCGTCCTTCCCGATTCCGAATCGATGTCCGCACCAGTCAGACAGGACGGGCCCCGGGAATGTGACACCCGGCTCCGACGGAGTGCGCGTGTCACGCGGCACGGGTGAGGACCCGGTGGCCGCCGGGCCACCGGGTCCTCACGTCTTCCGTTCACCCCTCAGGGGGCGGGGGTGTCAGCAGGCGCCCTGGTCCTTCCAGACGCCCCATTCGCCCGTGCTGCCCGGCTCCTCGTGCTGCGTCCACCACTGGGCCTTCCAGGTGCGGCCCTTGTGCGAGACGAGGCTGCCGCCGGTGTAGACCTGGCCCGCGACGTACGCCGGGCTGGTGCAGGCACCGCCCGTCGGCGGAGGCGTGGTGGGCGGGGGAGTGGTCGGCGGGGTCGTGGTCGGCGGCGGCGAGGTGGGCGGCGTGGTCGGCGGGGTGGTGGCGCCGGGCTGGACCACCGTGACGCCGCGCGCCAGGTCACCGGCGAGCGCGTACGTCGTGCCCGAGATGTTCACCGTCCAGTTGGAGGGCGTGGAGACCGGCAGGTAGTAGTTGAACGCCAGGTCCACCGAGGCGCCCGGGGCCAGCGTCTGCCAGGCCGGGAGCTTCAGGGAGACCCGGTGGAAGTCGCCCTTCAGACCGCCCACGTTGCTGCCCGTGTGGTCGCTGCGGATCACCTTGGTGCCGAAGCCGGACTGGTCGGAGGCGTTGCTGGGGGCCGCGGTCGCGTAGTCGAACTGGAACTCGGTGCCGCCCGGCAGGGTGGCGTTGGTGTTGTTGGTGATCTTGAGCTTCGGGGTGATCGGATAGTTGGAGTCGCCGAGCTTGAATTCGGTGAACTCCGTCTTGATGTCCACGGCCTGGGCCGGCAGCACGGTGTTCGACTTCTTCGCGCCGTACGGGGCCGCCGCCTTGAACTTGTCGTACATCAGCGAGGTGAGCGTGTCGCCCATCTCGTACTGGCCCTTGGCGGCGTTCCAGGCGTAGTCGCCGGCCATCTCCCAGACCATGGTGCCGCCGATGCCGCGGTCGACCACGTAGTCGGCCTTGGCCGCCACCGACTGCTCGTCCTCGGTGGACAGGAAGACCTTCTTCTGCGCGTTCCACAGCCACGGCGCGACCAGCGTCGCGTCGTACTTGCGGGCGTAGGTGCCGGTCAGCGTGGTGTTCGCGGGGAAGCCGTACTTGGTGACGTAGTCGCCGACGATCCCCTTCTCCAGGTTCTTCGCGTGCCACATCGGGTTGGAACCGGCGGGCGACTCGGCGCCGTTGGTGTCCTTGTCGTGCCACAGGTTGTCGATGCCGACGGCGCCGTCACCGCACTTGGTCAGGCCCGCACCGGCCGGGCAGGTGGTCGCGGGGGCCTTGCCCCACAGGCCGTCGGTGCCGCCCTGCACGTTCTTGTGGCCGCGGGTGTAGTACGGCAGGCCGATGTTGATGCGGCCGGCCGGCATGGAGCCGCGGAAGTAGTGGTACGCCCAGTCGGTGTTGAGGTAGCCGATGTTCCCGTACTGGGAGCTGCCGTAGACGTTCGCGGCGGCTAGCTCGGCGTCCTTGCCGTCGTCGAAGAGCGAGGCGTTCGGCCCGACGAACTCGTTCCAGGCCCCGTGCAGGTCGTAGGACATGATGTTGACGTAGTCCAGATACTTCTGCATCTGGAAGGTCTCCATGCCGCGCAGCAGGTAGCCGGAGGAGGGCGCGGCGACGGTGAGCAGGTAGTGCTTCCCGTCGGCGGCGCCGGCCCGGTCGAGCTTCTCGCGCAGGGTCTTCATCAGGACGTCGTAGCCCTTGACGAGTCCGGCGCGGCGGGCGTTGGACAGCTGCCAGTCCAGCGGGTTGCCGGCGTCCTTCATCGTGGTCGGGTACTCGTAGTCGATGTCGACGCCGTTGAACCCGTACTTGCGGATGAACTCGACCGAGGAGTTCGCGAAGGTGTCGATGCCCGCCTCGTTGACCGATCCGTCGGCGTTGGTGGCCATCGAGTAGAAGCCGCCCGAGGCGACCCGGTTGCCGTCGTCCCCGAAGTAGCCGCCGGTCTCGGCCCAGCCGCCGACGGAGATCAGGGTCTTGACGTCCGGGTACTGCTTCTTGAATTTGGTGAGCTGGTTGAAGTGGCCCTTGTACGGGAGGGCCGGGTCCATCTCGGCGCCCGCCACGCCCGGCCAGGTCATCCCGGTGGCGGCGTTGTTCGCGTTGTCCGCGCCGACGGAGATCTTGTTGTCGGCGCCCACGTGGGCGAAGGCGTAGTTCAGGTGGGTGACCTTGGACCACGGGATGTTGTTGGCCAGGTACGCCGGCTCGCCGTTCTTGCCGGTGCGCCAGCCGGTGAAGTAGCCGATGACCCGGCGCTGGTGGTCGGCGCCCATCTTCTCGCGGCCTTCGGAGTCGTACACCGAGCAGTACGGGACGTCGACGCCGGCCGTCTTGTACAGGCCGTCGGGCCGACAGCTCTCGTTGTCGGCGGCGTGCGAGACGCCCGTCGAGAGTCCGGCCACCAGCAGGCCGGCGATTGCGGCGCCGGATGCCAGCAGCATCGCTCTCGTACGTGTGGGGGACAGCATCGTGCCTCCTGGGGAGGGGAGGAAGGCGGGACTGGGCAGGACACAACATGCGGAAACGTGAAGCGTGTTGGCCCGCGACGTGCGCACATCTGACGGGCTGCTCCCGGGGAAGATGAAGGGAACGTTAAGAGGACTAGACCACCCCGTCAATAGGTCTGGACCAACCCCGCGTCCACTTGTCCAGGTCCGCCCCCCGGCCGCCCCCGCGGCCCCTCCCGTGTGAGCCGGGCCACATCCGCATGTGAGCCAGGCCACACGCCCTCACTCGCATGGCCGCCGATCACCCGTGGCAAACTGGCTGGAGTACCAGTAAGCAGCGCACTCCGGGGTCGGTGTAATTCCGAACCGGCGGTTATAGTCCGCGACCCGTCCGCAGCCAGCGGCCGGTTGACCAGGTGAGATTCCTGGACCGACGGTTAAAGTCCGGATGGGAGGCAGTGCGCGGCGGGCCAGTGACCGGTACGCCGCCGTCGGCGGTTCCTCGGCACATCCGTGTGGATGTGGCGCTGCGGACCGTTTTTCCGGCATCGGCGTCCCCGTGTGCGCTGTACCGCTCCATCTGTCGTATCCCGACAGGCCCCGGAGTCCGTGCCCCTTGAGGCAGGAGGACCCGGTGGCGACACACGCCGCGCACGCAGCACCCGACGCGGACAGCCGCGCCATGCGCCGAGCCGTCGAGCTCGCCGCCCGCGGCCTCGGCTCCACCAGCCCCAATCCCGTCGTCGGCTGCGTCATCACCGACGCCTCGGGAACCGTCGTCGGCGAAGGCTGGCACGAGCGGGCCGGCGGCCCGCACGCCGAGGTCCACGCCCTGCGCGCGGCCGGCGACGCGGCCCGCGGCGGCACCGCCTACGTCACCCTGGAGCCCTGCAACCACACCGGTCGCACGGGCCCCTGCGCCCGCGCCCTCGTCGAGGCCGGGATCACCCGCGTGGTCCACGCCGTCTCCGACCCGGACCCGCAGGCCCGCGGCGGCGCCGAGACCCTGCGCGAGGCCGGGATCACCGTGGAGGCCGGACTGCTCGCGGACGAGGCCGAGGCGGGCAACGCCGCCTGGCTGACCTCCGTACGGCTCGGACGCCCGTACGTCCTGTGGAAGTACGCCGCCACCCTCGACGGCCGCATCGCCGCGGCCGACGGCACCAGCCGCTGGATCAGCTCCCCGGAGTCCCGCGCCGACGTCCACCGGCTGCGCGCCGAGTCCGACGCCGTCGTCGTCGGCTCCGGCACCCTGCGCGCCGACGACCCGCACCTCGCCGTCCGCGGCATCGCAGGGGCCGTCCAGCCCCTGCGCGTCGTCCTCGACACCCGCGCCACCGTCCGGCCCGGCGCCCGCGTCCTCGACGGGGCCGCGCCCACCCTGATCGCCGTCGCCGAGGACGCCGACACCCGCCACCTCGCGGACGTGGAGCTGACCCGGCTCCCCGCCGGCAAGGACGGCATCCGCGTGGACGCCCTCCTCGGCGAGCTGTACCGGCGCGGCGTCCGCTCCGTCCTCCTCGAAGGCGGCCCGACCCTGGCCGGCGCCTTCGTCGCCGCGGGCGCCGTCGACAAGGTCGTCGGCTACCTCGCCCCCGTCCTCCTCGGCGCGGGCCCCGCCGCCCTCGCCGACGCCGGCATCGGCACCCTCACCGACGCGCTCCGGCTCCGCATCACCGAGACCGTCCGCATCGGCACCGACATCCGCATCACCGCCGTCCCCACGGCGCCCTCCGTCCCCACAGCCCTCAAGGAGCGCTGAATGTTCACCGGAATCGTCGAAGAACTGGGCGAGGTCGCCGCGGTCGAGCCGCTCGAGGAAGCCTCCCGCTTCCGCCTGCGCGGCCCCCTCGTCACCGAGGGCGCCAAGCACGGTGACTCCATCGCCGTCAACGGCGTCTGCCTGACCGTCGTGGACACCGCCGACGGCGAGTTCACCGCCGACGTCATGCAGGAGACCCTCAACCGCTCCAGCCTCGGCGCCCTGGCCGTCGGCTCCCGCGTCAACCTGGAGCGCCCGATGGCCCTCGGCGGGCGGCTCGGCGGCCACCTCGTCCAGGGCCACGTGGACGGCACCGGCGAGATCCTCTCCCGCACCCCCTCGGAGCACTGGGAGATCGTCAAGGTCGCCCTCCCGGACCACCTCGCCCGCTACGTCGTCGAGAAGGGCTCCATCACGGTCGACGGCGTCAGCCTCACCGTGGTCGAGGCCGCCGCCGACTGGTTCACCATCAGCCTCATCCCGACCACCCTCGCGCTGACCACCCTGGGCATCAAGAAGACCGGCGACCCGGTCAACCTCGAGGTCGACGTCCTCGCCAAGTACGTCGAGCGCCTGCTCGCCGCCGGCGTGAACCCGCTGCACGCGACGGGAGACGCGCAGTGAGCGCCCTGACCTGGCTCAACGCAGAGGCCTTCACCGTCTTCGGCCAGAAGGTCATCTGGTCCGACATGATCGGCAACCTGATGGGCCTCGCCGCCCTCGCCCTCGGCTGGCGGCGCTCCATATGGACCTGGCCCGCCCAGCTCCTCTCCGGCCTGATCCTCATCGCCGCCTACGCCTCCGCCCACCTCGCCGGCGGTGTCGGCAAGCAGCTGCTCGTCATCGGCGTGGCCGTATGGGGCTGGCGCGCCTGGCAGCGCGGCCGGCAGCAGGCCCAGGACGGCTCCATCGCCGTCCGCACCGCCACCTGGAAGGAGCGCGGACTGCTCCTCGCCGGCGCGGCGCTGGGCACCCTCGCCGTCGGCAGCCTCTTCACGGCCTTCCCGCAGCTGTCCTGGAGCCCGTGGGCCGACGCCTACATCTTCGTGGGCACCATCGTCGCGATGGTCGCCCAGGCCCGCGGCCTCGTCGAGTTCTGGTTCGCCTGGCTCCTCGTCGACCTCGTCGGCGTCCCCCTCGCCTTCAACAACGGCCTGGCCTTCTCCGGCCTCGTCTACGTCGTGTACTTCGCCCTCGTGCTGTGGGGCGCCTACGACTGGTACCAGCGCTCCCGCACCACCCCCGCCCCGGCCCTGGAAGGAGCAACGGCATGACCAGCCTCAAGCCCGTGCCCGCCGTCCCCGAGAGCTTCGACGAGCCCTTCCGCCTCGACCCCGTCGAGCAGGCCATCCGCGACATCGCCGCGGGCCGCCCGATCGTCGTCGTCGACGACGAGGACCGCGAGAACGAGGGCGACCTCGTCATCGCAGCCGAGAAGGCCACCCCCGAGATCATCGCCTTCATGATGAGCGAGTGCCGCGGCCTGATCTGCGCCCCCATGGAGGGCACCGAGCTGGACCGGCTCCAGCTCCCCCAGATGGTGCAGAACAACACCGAGTCGATGCAGACCGCCTTCACCGTCTCCGTCGACGCGAGCGCCGCCCACGGCGTCAGCACCGGCATCTCCGCCGCCGACCGCGCCACCACCCTGCGGCTCCTCGCCGACGGAACCTCCGAGCCCGCCGACTTCGTCCGCCCCGGCCACATCTTCCCGCTGCGCGCCAAGCCCGGCGGCGTCCTGGTCCGCAACGGCCACACCGAGGCCGCCGTCGACCTCGCCCGCCTCGCGGGCCTGCGCCCGGCCGGCGCCATCGTGGAGATCGCCGGCGAGGACGGCGTCATGCTGCGCCTGCCCGAGCTGATCCCCTTCGCCCGCAAGCACGGCCTGACGATCATCTCCATCGAGGACCTGATCGCCTACCGCCGCTCCGCCGAGCCCACCGTGCGCCGCGAGGCCGAGGTCAGCCTGCCGACCGCCTTCGGCGCGTTCACCGCGTACGGCTTCCGCTCCACGGTCGACGGGGTCGAGCACGTCGCCCTCGTCCACGGCGAGATCGGGGACGGCACCGACGTCCTGGTCCGGATGCACTCCGAATGCCTGACCGGCGACATCTTCGCCTCCCAGCGCTGCGACTGCGGCCCCCAGCTGCACGCCTCCATGGAGCGCATCCAGACCGAGGGTCGCGGGATCGTCGTCTACCTGCGCGGCCACGAGGGCCGCGGCATCGGACTGCTGTCCAAGCTGCGCGCGTACGAACTCCAGGAGCGCGGCCGCGACACCCTCGACGCCAACCTGGAACTGGGCCTGCCCGCCGACGCCCGCGACTACGGGGCCGGCGCCCAGATCCTCGCCGACCTCGCCGTGCGCAGCGTCCGGCTGCTGACCAACAACCCGGACAAGGCCGCCGCCCTCGTACGACACGGCATCGAGGTCTCGGGCCGGGAGGCCATGCCGGTGGAGGCGGGCGAGCACAATCTGCGGTACCTGCGCACCAAGCGGGACCGGATGGGCCACGACCTCCCCTGGCTGGACGGGGCCGTGTCCGCGTCCTCCACCTGCGCCAACCAGTAACACCGGCAACTCAGAAACACCGGCAACCCAGATACCACCCGCACCACCCACCCGAACACGAACCACCGAGGAGCAGAGCTGTGAGCGGCAAGGGCGCACCCGAACTGAGCGTGAAGAACTGCGGAGACCTGCGCGTCGCGGTGATCGCCGCGCAGTGGCACGAGAAGGTCATGGACGGACTGGTCGACGGCGCCCTGCGGGCCCTGCACGAACTGGGCATCGACGAGCCGACCCTGCTCCGCGTCCCCGGCAGCTTCGAGCTCCCGGTCGTGGCGAAGGTACTCGCCGGTCGCGGTTACGATGCCATCGTCGCCCTCGGAGTGGTCATCCGCGGCGGCACCCCGCACTTCGACTACGTCTGCCAGGGCGTCACCCAGGGCCTGGTGCAGGTGTCGATCGACACCGGAGTCCCCGTCGGCTTCGGCGTCCTGACCTGTGACAACGACGAGCAGGCGCTGGACCGCGCCGGCCTCGAAGGGTCGAATGAGGACAAGGGGCACGAAGCGGTCACCGCCGCGGTCTCCACCGCCATGACCCTGCGGACCGTCAGCGAACCCTGGCGCTGAGTGGCGTGGGGGAACCCCGTATTCTGAGGACCATCATGGCGAACGAATCCTCCAAGACCTTCGAAGAGCTCTTCACCGAGCTCCAGGCCAAGGCGACCGGCGACCCCAGCACCTCCCGCACCGCCGAGCTCGTCGGCAAGGGCGTCCATGCCATCGGCAAGAAGGTCGTCGAGGAGGCCGCCGAGGTCTGGATGGCCGCCGAGTACGAGGGCAAGGAAGCCGCCGCAGAGGAGATCTCCCAGCTGCTGTACCACGTCCAGGTGATGATGGTGGCGCGCGGGATCTCCCTCGACGACGTCTACGCCCACCTCTGACCTCCGGCACCGACACCCCGCCCCGCCCGCACCACCGCCCGTGTATCCGCGTACCCCACGCACAGAAGGAAGCCCCATGCTGCGCATCGCCGTCCCCAACAAGGGTTCACTCTCCGGACCGGCGTCGGCGATGCTCCATGAGGCCGGCTACCGGATGCGCAAGGAGTCCAAGGAGCTCGTGGTCGTCGACCCCGAGAACGAGGTGGAGTTCTTCTACCTCCGCCCCAAGGACATCGCGATCTACGTCTCCTCGGGCCGCCTCGACATCGGCATCACCGGCCGCGACCTGCTCCTCGACTCCGGCGCCAGCGCCGAGGAGATCCTGGCGCTGAACTTCGGCCGCTCCACCTTCCGCTACGCCACCACCCCCGGCGTCGCGAAGGGGCCCGAGGACTTCCACGGGATGACCATCGCGACCTCGTACGAGGGAATCGTGGCCAAGCACCTCGCCGAGAAGGGCATCGACGCCTCCGTCGTCCACCTCGACGGCGCGGTCGAGACCGCCATCCAGCTCGGCGTCGCCCAGATCATCGCCGACGTCGTCGAGACCGGCACCAGCCTGCGCAACGCCGGCCTCGAGGTCATCGGCGAGCCGATCCTCACCTCCGAGGCCATCGTCATCCGCGGCAGCCAGACCGACGCCGAGGACCCGCGCGCCCAGCAGTTCCTGCGCCGCCTCCAGGGCGTCCTGGTGGCCCGCAGCTACGTGATGATGGACTACGACTGCCGCGCCGAGCACCTGGAGCGCGCCGTCGCCCTCACCCCGGGCCTGGAGTCGCCGACCGTCTCCCCGCTGCACAACGAGGGCTGGGTCGCGGTCCGTGCCATGGTCCCGGCCAAGGAGGCCCAGCGGATCATGGACGACCTGTACGAGCTCGGCGCGCGCGCGATCCTCACCACCTCGATCCACGCCTGCCGTCTCTGATCCACCTCCTGCGCAACCATCGACGGACCCCCCGCAGAAGCCCTCGCACCACCTCTCGCAGAACCGAGCGCACACACCATGACCGAGCCCGCCGCCCAGCCCGCACCGCCCGCCCTGCCGGTCACCTTCCGGCCGACCCGCACCCGGGCCGTCCTGCTGAGCGTCGGGCTCGCCATGTTCGCCACCATCACGGCGATCGCCCTCCTGCTGGAGACCCTCACCGCGGGGGAGCGGATCAGCTTCGTCTTCATCGCGGTCCTGCTGACCTCCGTCCTCCTCCTGCTCAGCCGCCCCAAGGTGGTCGCGGACGAGGCCGGGGTCACCGTCGTCAACCTCACCAACACCCGCCGCCTGGAGTGGGCGCAGATCCTGCGCGTCAACCTCCGCCCGGGCGACCCCTGGGTCTTCCTCGACCTCAGCGACGGCACCAGCCTGCCCGCCCTCGGCATCCAGCCCGGCGTCGCCAGGGCCCAGGCCATCGGCGACGCCCGCGCCCTGCGCGCCCTCGCCGAGAGCCGGGGCACCGGAGCAAAGGACCACTGAGCCCGGCGACCCTCGTGGCTGCGTACCGTTGCGGCCGCGATCTCAATGACTACCCTGGTGGCGGGGCGCAGCAGTGCGCCCTCCCGCCTGCCCCGGGACCCCCGGGGCCCGTGGGCACCCTGCGACTTGAGGAGTGACTCCCTCCAGCAATGGACGGATCGTCCGGTAATACCCGCGCCGCCCTCCCCACGGAGGCGGCGGCATGACCATCCCGCTACTCCTGCTCGGCGCGGCTTTCGTCCTGATCCTCGCCAACGGTTTCTTCGTGGCAGCCGAATTCGGCCTCGTCACCGTGGAGAAGCCCGAGGCCGAGCGCGCCGCAGCCGAGGGTGACCGCCGTGCCCGCACGGTGGTCAAGGCCCTGAGGGAGCTGTCCTTCCAGCTCTCCGGCACCCAGCTCGGCATCACCATCACCTCCCTCGTGGTCGGCATGCTCGCCGAACCGGCCCTGGCCGTACTGCTGGCCGGGCCGCTCACCGCGACCGGCCTCTCCGGGGGCGCCGCCTCCGGCGTCGCCGTGGTCATAGGCATGCTGCTCGCCTCCGCCGTCCAGATGGTCGTCGGCGAGCTCGTCCCGAAGAACTGGGCGATCTCGCGGCCGCTCCAGGTCGCCCGCTTCGTGGCCGGCCCCCAGCACGCCTTCTCCCGCGTCTTCCGGCCGGTCATCGCCGGCCTCAACGCCGTCGCCAACCGGCTCGTCCGGGCGCTCGGCGTGGAGCCGACCGAGGAGATGGCCTCCGCCCGCACCCCCGGAGAACTGGTCTCCCTGGTCCGCCATTCGGCCCAGGCCGGCGCCCTCGAACAGGACACCGCCGACCTCTTCGTACGGACCCTCTCGCTGGGCGAGCTCACGGCCCAGCACGTCATGACCCCCCGGGTGAAGGTCAGCGCCCTGATGCACACGGCCACCGCGGCCGACGTGCTCAACCTGACCCGCGCCACCGGCCTGTCCCGCTTCCCCGTCTACCGCGACCGCATCGACGAGATCACCGGCGTGGTCCACCTCAAGGACGCCCTCGCCGTGCCCGAGCCGGAGCGCGGCCGCACCACCGTGGGCCGGATCAGCGTCGCCCCGCTGCTGGTGCCCGGCTCCCTGCCGGTGCAGCCGCTGCTGGAGCGGCTGCGCAGCGAACAGCCGATGGCCGTGGTCGTCGACGAGTACGGCGGCACGGCCGGTGTCGTCACCCTGGAGGACATCGTCGAGGAACTCGTCGGCGAGGTCCGCGACGAGCACGACCTCGCGGAGGACGAGGGCCCCGAGCTGGCCGCCGTGCCCGCCGAGGACGGCCGCCCCTCCTGGGAGGCCGACGGCAGCTGCCGGGTGCAGACCCTGCGCCGGATAGGCCTGGAGGTCCCCGAGGGCCCGTACGAGACCGTCGCCGGCCTCGTCGCGGACCTCCTCGGCCGGATCCCCGCCCCCGGGGACCGCGCGGAGCTTCCCGGCTGGCGGCTGTCCGTCCGCCAGGTCGGCCGCAACCGGGCCGAGCGGGTCCGGCTGGTCCGGCTCGCGGCGGTACCCGCGGCGGGCGCGTACGGGCCGGCCCCCACGGCCGTGCGCGCTACGGCCGGCCACGGCACCCACGGCACCCACGGCACCCACGCCGCCGCCGGCGACCCGGCCCCGCTGCCGGCCGAGCTGGAGGGCGCCGCCCGATGAACGCCCTCCAACTCCTGTTCGCCCTCCTCCTCGTCCTCGCCAACGGCTTCTTCGTCGGCGCCGAGTTCGCCCTCGTCTCCGTACGGCGCAGCCAGATCGAGCCGCTCGCGGCGACCTCCAAACGGGCCCGCCAGGTTCTCCACGGCCTGGAGAACCTGCCCCGCATGATGGCCGCCGCGCAGTTCGGCATCACCGTCTGCTCGCTCACCCTCGGCGCGGTCGCCGAACCCACCGTGGCCCGGCTCCTGGAGCCCGTCTTCCACGCCGTCCACGTACCGCAGGGCCTGATCCACCCCCTCGGCTACGCCGTCGCGCTCGCCGCCGTGATCTTCCTGCACCTGGTCATCGGCGAGATGGTCCCCAAGAACCTCGCCATGGCCGCCCCCGAGAAGACCGCCCTGTGGTTCAGCCCCGGCCTGGTCGCCTTCGCCCGCGTGTGCGGGCCGGTCACCACCGCGCTCGGCGCCTGCGCCGAGCTCGTCCTGAAGGCCTTCAAGGTCGAACCCAAGGACGAGGTCGAGGCCGTCTACACCTCCGCCCAGCTCGGCCGCCTCCTCAAGGACTCCCGGCAGGCCGGGCTCCTGGAGCCGGTCGAGCAGGAGCGGCTGGAAGACGCCCTGGAACTGGGCAGCCGCCCCGTCACCGACGTCCTCCTCGACCGTGACCGCCTGGTCACGGTCGGCCCCGACGTGACCCCGCGCCAGATCGAGCAGCTGACCGTGCGCACCGGCTACTCCCGGTTCCCCGTCCGCGCGGCCAGCGGCGCCTTCATGGGCTACCTGCACGTCAAGGACGTACTCGACCTGGAGGACCGGGAACGGGCCGTGCCCCAGCGGGTCTGGCGCCGGATGACCACCCTGTCGGCCACCCTGCCGCTGGACGACGCCCTCAGCGTCATGCGGCGCGACGCCACCCACCTGGCGCAGGTCGCCGACCCGGCGGGCCGGGTGCTGGGCCTGGTCGCGCTGGAGGACGTCCTGGAAATGCTGGTCGGCGAGGTCCGCGACCCGTCGCACCGGTCGTACGTCCGGGGCGCCTAGGCCGTCTCTTTCGGATCTAGCTCCCCCAGCTACCGCTGGGAGGTGCCCCCAGACCCGCGCCGCCTGGCACCGCGCCTCGCCGCGTTGTCGGGGCGCCCCACTAACTCACCTACACGGGCGCCCCCCCCCCCTGCCAGTGACTTA
>NZ_JBHXNP010000038.1:0-72306 GCF_042719495.1 Streptomyces sp. NPDC058525 | reverse complement strand
GCCCTCGCGTGCGCGTGAGGGCCCGAGCCACTGCTGGTGCTGCTGGTTGGTGTGGGTGATCAGGACGTAAGCGCGGTGAGGCGCGCGAGACGCTGGGCAACCATGTCCGCGCCCATGCGCAGGGTTCCGGCGATGACGGGAAGCACGTCCCGGTCCGTGATCTGCCAGTCGTAGCCGTAGTCGTCCCCGAGCGGATTGTGGAGGCTGATCAGGGGGATTTGTCTATAAACGTGTCTAAAACGGTGCCGCGTACGGAGCCGGATCTTGACGTGTTTTGGACAGGTTGGTGATCGGCTCATGAAGAGCTGATCGCCGCCGCCAGTGTAGCGGGTGGCGTGCTCGTCGTACGGGGGATGTGGCTCGCTGGGGATCTTGCCCTGTGTGCTGGGGTGACCGGTACGGGGTGACCTGCTGGGGTAGTCAGGAGCGGATCGCGTTGAGTGCTCGCGTGATGGAGTTGCTCATCCAGGCGTAGCCGATGTAGATCAGCAGGGCTCCGCGGGCGCCGTATGCAGGGACTCTCTCATGTGGGTATGCCTGGTCGAAGCGGGAGTGGATGGACTCGCTGTCCTGGCGGAAGCCCTTGAGCCGGCGGGCGGCAGGGGTGCCGGGGGGCACCTGGCGGAGGTGCTCGGTGCGGTTGAAGCGCCGCCTTTTCGTCTTCGGGTCGATCTGCCGGTCTTCGTCGGTCTCGTCGACGCGGATCCGGAGTGTGTGGCTGTTCTCGGGGCAGGGGATGGTGATGCGGTGGTAGAAGCGGGTGCTCTTCCCCTCGCGGCACTCGAGTTCCTCGACGGACAGAGGGGTGTAGTGCGTCTTGCCGTCGTCGGTGATGTGGCGCTTGCAGACTCTGCCTTCGGCGACGTAGAGGTCGTGGGAGCACGTGCAGTCCTTGCCCTTGTAGCGCAGGAGGGACTGGGGTGCGAGTCCGTCGTGTTGCGGCGTGAAGACGACGAGGCCTTCGGCGATCAGAGGTGCGCGGTGCTTGCCGCGTAGGGCGACATCGTAGGTGACGGCCTTTGTGCCGCGGGCGCGCTTGAGGATGCGCTTGACCATCGCGACCAGCGCGATGCCTTCCGATTCACGCTCGGGGTCTTCCTCCACCGACTTGTGCCGGATGGATTCGATGGCGAGGATCACGCGGCTGTGAGGTGTGTTGGCTAGGCGTACGGCGGTGGACAGGAACTTGTTGCCGTAGACCAGCTTGTCGCCGCCTTCGATGCAGACGCCGGCGTCGGGGTCCACGCGGTGGCGGCGGATCTCGCCGGTCTTCTTGTCGACTGCTGTGGGTTCGGAGTGGCTGGAGGGGGGTCTGGCGACGGTGGCGTCACCGTGGATGACCTGCTGACGCTCGGGACGGACGCGGCTTGTCCGCTTGGTGGTCTCGCAAAGCATTCCCTGGGCCAGGGCCTGCTCGACCCACAGTTCGCCGCTGATGTCACGGATCCTTTCGAGAGCTGGCTTGAGATGACGGCGGAAGTAGTGGTTCCAGTTGCTGCGGGTAGGACCGGTCGGCCGGAGGGCGTCGGCGGCATCGTCACCGACATGGGTGCGGATCGCCGTGCGGACGCGATTCCACCAGTCCTCGTAATGGAAGTAGGCGGCGGTGCCGCGTGCGGAGCCGAAGATGGAGATCGAGCACAGGTAGATCAGGTAGACAACGGGCGGGTAGTGGGGGCGCCTGCCGACGGGAGCTGGGGCGGGCAGGGTGCTGGCCGCGGTGTAGAGGTCCGGGTTGTTGATGAGGTAGGCGAAGCGAAGGTCGATGATCAGGTGCGGGGCTTGGGGCCCGTGGGGTTCCCGCGGTTCGCTCTTTGCACCGAAGACGTCGTCTGGGAGGTCTCCGTAGCTGTACGGCCGGGGTTTCTCGGCGGTCTTGCGGACGGACTTCTTGCTGCCGGAGGTCTTCTTGCGCCTCGCGGGGGCGGCGGCTTTCGGCGGTGTCATCGGGGCGCCTTCCCGGTGTTCCAGGCCAGTCCGGCGAGGGCTGCGGCGTTGTCGAGGGAGGACAGGCCGAGTCGGCGGGCGACTTCGGAGATCTGGCCGGTCTCACGGAGGATCTGGCGGGCGACGTAGCGGGTGATGTCGCGGGGTTCGACCTTGCGGGTGGTGGTGGCAAGGCCGGAGCGGCGGGCGATCTCGTTGAAGCCGGCGCCGACGCTGGCCTGGGCCGTGTACGGGGTGGAGGAGTCGTTGGTGACGAGGCGGTGCTGGCGGGGGCGGTGCTCGGCCAGGTAGTCGGCGCGCAGGCGTAGGGCGTGGGCGGCCTAGGGGCTGAGCGGGCAGGTCCTGGGGGTGGTGTGGGTGGCGCCCTCGGTGGTCACAGCGGCTTGGTGGAGGTCCAGGTCGCCGGTGGTGGCCCGGGCTGTTTCGGCGCTGGTCAGTCCGGACAGCAGCAGGGCCAGCAGGGCTGCGTGCCGGGTTGCGGGCATGCCGCGTTCGGAGTGGAACTGGAGCGTCTCGATCTCCGCGTCGGTCAGTTCGGCGCCGGTGCTGCGGGGCGCCCGCGGGATGGGCGGGGAGTCGAGCAGGGGCGCGGCCTGCGTCATTCCGAGGGCCCGGGCGTGCACGAAGAGGGAGGCGAGGGCGGAGCGGCGCTGCCTGCGGGTGCTGTTTTCCGGGACGAGGGTGATGTTGTTGCGGCGGTCGCGACCGGGAGCTCCGATGAAGCACTCGGTCAGCTGTCCGGAGACGTCATCCATCCGGTGGATGCCGTGGGCGTGGGCGAAGCGGTCGAACCGTTCACTGATCTGGATGTAGAGGTCGACTGTCTCGATGGCCATGTCGCCGTCGGCGGCCTGCTGGAGCCACTGCCGGCTGACGTGCAGTAGGGCCTGGCGGATGGTGGTCCTAGGCATGCCGGGCCACCCCCGCAGGGGGGCCGAAGTAGGCCCTGACACGGGCGCAGGCGTGGTCGGTCGCGCTACGGTGGGTGTTCCTCGCTTTGGGTGAGGGCATGCCGAAGCCCCCTTCCTGCACGGCCGTGCCGCGCGGGTCGTCGGGTGGAGGTGGAGTCCGGCAGCGCCGTCCCGGCCAAGGAATCGGGCGCTGCCGGACTGTCTTTCGCGTTCCGGGGGTTCTAGGTCACGCGAGGGCCCCGGAGCTTGGCGGTGAGGGCCGTGATGGCCGTCAGGTGGCTGTGGAGTTCGAGGACCTCCGTCGGGGTGAGCCGGGTCAGGTCTGCGAGCAGGAGCGGCGGCAGCAGCAGGGACAGAAGATCGTGTTCTCGGCCCGTTGCCCGAGGCACCGGGTCCGCCTGGTCGCCGCGGGGCTCGGGGCGCGGATGCGGCACTTGGCCCTGAGGCTGTTCGGGGCCGTCTTGTCGGCCGGGGCTGTCTTCGTGTGCGGAGCCGGAGGGCCCCTCGCCCACGGCATCCGCAGGTTCCTCGCCCTGGCCGGGCCCGTCTTGACCGCCGGCCTGTGGCTCCTGTGTCTGCGAGGCAGAGGCGTCGTGGGTGTCTGGGGGTGGGGTGTCCGTGTGGCTGGCGCCCTCGAACCAGTGCAGTTCGCCGGATGCCTCCACGGTGACGAGGCCGACAGCGACCATCAGGTCAAGCAGGACGTGGGCCTGCTTGATGCGCTCGGGCTCGGCATGGGCGGCCACCATGAGCTTGGCCACCAGACCTTCGCGTGAGACCGGGCCGGAGCGGCAGCGTTCCCTGACGGTCCGCGCGAACCACTGCCCCTTCCACTTGTTCCGCAGTGCCGCGAGTCCTTCGGCCTCACCCTGCTCGACAGTTCTTGAGTGGCTCTCAAGGATCGTCTCGAGATCCCGTTCCGCCGAAAGGCGGGGCGGGATCTCGGCGTTTGTGGGGTGTGTTCGAGGCGATGTCCGAACTCGGGCGGGGCCTCGAGACGCTGTCTGGCAGAGGATCGGCCTGGGGTTCGGGGTGGTTCGGGTGCGTGAGGGGCGTCGGAGCCGCCGCTGGGCGTGCTTGAGCTCGTCGTGTGGTGCCGGGGCGTCAGGCGCTCGTGTGGACTATCGGTGGCGGCTGGGGCGGGGAGAGCCCGTTCGCGGTGACGGGGGCTGGAGCTGCTTCCGTGAGCTCCGCGATCACATCGACAAGATTCCCGTTGGCTGCGGTGCCGGTGGTCTGGTCCCAGCTGAAGAGCATCTGCAGGTTGGCGCTGCAGACCATCAGGGCGAGGAGGATGGTCTGCGCGACGCGGCCATGAGCGAGCCGCTTGCTCGGGTCGGCGATGTTGATGCCGTGGCTCTTGAGTCTCCCGTTCGCCCCTTCGATGTTCGCCCGTTCGGGCCGGTAGGCGTCCTGCCAGCTGGGGTGGAGGTAGTGCCGGTCCTGGCGGAACTTGTCGCGCTTGCCGAGGTCGCCGGGCCGGACCGTGATCGTCGGCTTCCGGCAGATCCGCGGCAGTTCCTTCTCGGGCATGGCCCGCAGGCGCTCCGACTGAGGGATTGGGACGGTCGGCTTGGCCGCGGAGTGTGCGGCGGTGGCCCGCCGGTTGGTGAGGTCCACGATGGCGGGCCGCGGTGCGGGAATCTGGTGGACCTGGTTGAAGCGGGGGCAGGCCACTGCGGGCGACGGTCCGCTGGCCGGGCACTGGAGCCGGATCGCGCCACGCTCGTCCGCGGACTCCTTGAGGCGCAGGTAGTACGGCTCGCGGGCGGCGATCTGCTCACGGAGCAGAGTGTCGTCGTCGATGCCGCGTACGGCCTTGTCGCTGAGGTCGAAAGTCGCCTGGGCGAGGGCGGTGGGCATGGCAGGGCAGGCGAGGGAACCGTCGACGAGCAGAGCGCCTTCGTGGGTGCCCTGGATGCCCCGGTTCTCTCGCTTGTAGTCGAGGACCAGCTGGAAGCCGAGGCGTCTTGCGGGCTGGGCGAAGTGTTTGGAGACCTGGTCGGTGTAGGCGCGGTCGGACGCCAGGATCCCGGTGGGGAAGCCGAACGGGGCCAGAGCGGTCAGAGCGTGGATCGCGTTCGGGCCAATCCGCTTGCCGGGGCTGTCCAGGACAAGGCCGAGCACGAGCTGCGGGTGCTGACTGACGCGCTTGCCGGCTTGTGGGTGGCTAGCTGGGTGCCTGCGGCTGGCGGCGACCAGGAGCGTCGCGGAGTGCCCGAAGATCCCTTCGTCGGAGCCGCCGCAGTGGTGCCAGCCGGCGGTGATCTCGACGGACGCGAGACCACGATGCTCGCTGGGCTCGTGATGCCAGGCGGGGACCGGGGTGGTGTCGACGCCGATATCGCCCTGCCAGCCCTTGAACAGGCCCCGGCGGTGAGCGAGGCGGACGGTGATCAGGACCAGGCGGTCGCTGATCTCCTGCAGCAGGGCCCGGCGGCGCACCCGTTCGGCATCCGTGTCCTCCCAGGCCGAGCCCACGACCATGGCCTCGTCAGCGGGCAGCCGACGGCGCCGGTCGCAGCGGAAGGGGTCCAGAGCGGTGGTCAGCCGGTCGAAGGACCGGTAGACGCCCTGCCTTCACCCAGCCGGCATCGGGGCCTCGCGGCACTGGAAGCCCCAGCCAAACGTAGGGCGAGCCGCAACAAGATCGCAGAGGGTGACCGCAGATGCTCCCAAACGACCGCCCTCGCCCGCCTCGGGTCCGCACCCCTGCGCTGAAAGACCACTCCTGCCCGCCCCGTAGGCTCACCCCATGCCGATCGAGGACAGCCCGCAGAACACCGTCAAGCACTGGCAGGACTGCACGGACGTGTACGACTTCCTCGAGCAGATCCGCCTCCGCCCCGGCATGTGGCTGCCGGGTCACTCACTGCGTCATCTGGAAGCGCTCCTCACCGGCTACCGCGTCGCACTGGGCGTGCACGCGATCGACGAACCCTTCGATTTCTGGCCCGAAGAGCGATTCACGCAATGGCTCCACGAGAGCCGCGGGACATCCAGCTCACTCAGCTGGGCTGCCGAGATCGAACGCACCACACCTGCGGACTCCAACCCGGTCGAGGAGTTCTTCCGACTGCTGGACGACTACCGCCGCCACGCCGCCTCGAAGCCGACGCCGAGCACGTCGAAGGCTGGCTTCCCCGGCATCGAATACATGGGCAACACGTTCGTCACCCTCTTCTGGCGCCAGCGTCTCCTCAACCAGGCTGTGCACCGTCTCGAAGACCGTGACTTCCGCATCGTCCGGCTGACAGCGGGCCAATGGACCACGGAGCAGGACATGCACCGCGCCATCGCCGCCGCCCTGCACTTCCCCGACTACTACGGCCACAACCTTGACGCGCTCAACGACTGCCTCGGCGACGTGGCCTGCTACGGCGGCTACGACGACTCAGCGGAAGGCGCGGGACTGGTCCTCGCCTTCACCGACTACGACCGATTCGCACGTGCCTGCCCCAGGGCCGCGCAAGTCGTACTTGACATCATCGCCGACCGAGCCCGACAGGCGGCCGTACTTCAGCGCCGGCTGATCTGCCTGGTCCACAGCAACGACCCCGACATTCAATTCGACCCGGTCGGTGCCATGCCCGTCATGTGGAACAGCGACGAATGGCTGGACGCCAACCGCCGAGGCTAAGCGGGCAATCGCGAGCATGTCAGAGCCCACGGCTAGCATCCGCCCGTGACCCCTGAGCTGCTGTCGAACATTGCTGTCCCCCTCCCACCTGGACGGTTGATCACGTCCGATGAAGGCGACGGAGGCGTCCAAGCCCTGTGGCTGAGCGACGGCGCAGCATCCGCGGAGTTGTGGAAGCGGATCCGCGACGAGCATCCCCGCTCAGGGGTGTGGCCCCTGCTTCTCGACTCGCGCGACCCCGAGGACAGCGACTTCCGGCCCTGGGGCGCCGGCGAGCTCTTCCCCGAGCAGATGTCATCACCCGGCGATCACTACCCGGCCGATCTGCTTGCGAAGTGGTGGGCGACATACACCGCGGTCGACGAGGACGACGACATGCTGTCGCCCGACAAGCGGCTGGCCATCACGGCCCCCTTCGGTCAGACCTGGCCGGGCCTCGCGCCCGGCCGTGAAGACACGGTGGATCGCAGCCGGCTTGCCGCTGAGTACGCAGAACACTTCGCCCTGAGGCGGCCGCAGTCACGCCTGGGCTTGGACGCCGCACCTTCCGGCGCCGAGGCCCTTACCCTCGTCGGCTGGGACGGCCCCGCCAACTGGGACAACGACACCGCCACGTTCTCCGCCGTGGTGACCGACTGGGAACGACGCTTCGGCGCATGCGTGGTCGCCGTTGGTTCCGACACCCTCCACCTGAGCATCGCCACGCCCCCGACCAGCAGGGAAGACGCCCTGCACATCGCGGCCGAACACTTCGCCTTCTGCCCTGACAACATCTGGCAGGGCCCTCGGCCCCAGACCCTGGCGGCGTACGCCGAGCGACTCATCGACACGCACTGCTGGGAATTCTGGTGGGACTGACCCTGACCCTGTCGGGAAACGATCACTCTGGAGCCGGGAAGCGATCTTCAAGGCGTCGCATTGGCTCAGGTCAGAGGCACTCGTGAACAGCCCCCTGCTGGAAGGCGCGGGCGACGTGCCGGCCCTTCTCGCTGGGCAGGTATGACGCCCGACGGTGTCCCTTGACGAGCAGCCCGCTATTCAATGCGAAGACCGGAACCAGCCCGCAGGTCTTGGCGGCGATTCCTGTCCTCTCCGCCAGCTCCGTCGCCCCCACGGGGTCGACGGCCGAGCACGCCGCCACGATGGTCAGCAGATGCTGGTCCGCCCGCAGTTTCGGCGAGGGCAGCAGCCGCTCCTCAGGCCCCAGCCGGGCGCGGCCGGTGGCCAGCAATGCTCCGGTCTGTTGCGTCGACACAGTAGACACCACACCTTTCAAGAAGACCCGGGCAAGGACACCATGGGTTGCTATTCTGATAGCAAGCCATGGTGGAGCGGGGTGCGCAAGTCGGCATCCCGTCCGTCACACTGGTCGCATGCCCGGAGGAACGAGACGTGGAAAGAAGCCGCGCGACTACACCGTGGCCGGCGAATGGCCGTACGCGGTGATGGACAGCGTCCGGCAGGCGCAGGTCGGGCAGGCCGTCGCTCGGGCGCTGGCGGAGGTGATGGAACGGCGCGGGATGTCGGCCAATGCGCTGGCCACGGCCTCCGGCGTCAACCGGCAGGTCATCTCCAACGTCCTCGCCGGAACGGTCTGGCCCGACATGTTTACGCTCGTGAGCCTCGAGGAGGCCCTCGGCGAGATGCTCTGGCCGCGTCACACCGAATGGCCGACGGGCGGCGATGGGGCCCGCCACCAGTCGATTCCCTCGCACCGCGGCAGCAGCGAGGGTTAGCCGCCGCCCGACCGCTGCCGCTTGGTAATATCTGATGTTGTGTCCGTTGCATAGGGGGCGACCTCCCGATCGGGCGAAAAGCAGGCCGAACTGCCCCTCTGCCGGACAAGGCCCGGTAGCGTGGGGGTGCGGCCCAGAGTCGTAAGACCGCCCCCGCGCGTGCTGCGCTGGCCTTGGAACCTTGCTTGCGCGCGGGAGGCGGTCGCTCAAAAGGAGGCGCCTCTAGGCGGCCTCCGCTGTCGAGGCCGCGACGAAGTGGCAGCGCCGTGGGATGGCATCTGCGTACTTCTTCACCACGAACTGCCTCTTGGCCAGGTAGTCCATCAGAGTCCGGGCGCGGTTGTGTGCCTTCTCGCTGGCCTCGGCCTCCGGCCCTTCCAACTGCACCGCGAGCAGCCTCGGGGTCCAGTGCTGGCTTGGCTGGCTGTTGATGATCTGGAGAGCCTGCATCGCGCGCGGACCGAGCTTCGAGGCGCCGTCTGCCCGCTCATCGGCCGGGGCCGCATCTCCGCTCTCCTCGGCTGGCGGGCCGCCTGCCGCCCCCGCAGGGCCGGTGGCATCATCCGGGCCACTGCCGGCGTCGTCCTGCCCCTCGGTGTCGGCCGCGTCCGTGTACCGCGGGCTCCCAATGCGCTGCCCGCTGCGAAGTGCGGCCCCGGCCTGCGCTGCCGCGCGGAGCATCTCCTGGACACGTAGCGCCTCTCTGATCAGGTAGCCGCCCGGCAGGAGGACGTGTACGTACTCGCACGCGCTGTCGCCGGATGTCTGGTGCACGACCCCTCGACGAGTCAGTGCTGCCGACAGGGCTTCGTGGCTGGTACCCACCGGGAGCGATGTCTCTCCTGCGGGAGCCGGGGTGACGGCCTGTAGGAAGACGACGAGGGCGTCGGTTGCTGCGGCGTTCATGGTCTTGTTGTTCCTCTCGCTGTGCGGGACCTTCGTGGTTCCCTGTGGCGAGGAGAAGCTGGGGGACGTGGACCCAAGGGGCGCAAGCGACCGTCGGCTCGCGGCACTGCGGCGTTGGTCTCGCTCCCTGGCCGGCGGTCGTGTGGCGGCCGCCGGTCCTCTGCCCTGTCCGTAACTCCCCTGGATTTCCTGTCGTGCGCGCGTCCAACTGACGGTGGGACGCGCGCACGTGGACGGGCCTCGTGCAGGCTTCAGGCGTTGAAGCCGAGAGATCGTGTGTACTCGTAGGCACCCCAGTCGGAGCCGATAGCGTCGCGCAGCTGGTCGATCCAGGCGTCGTCGAGCGCCTGCTCACTGCCTTTTTCCCAGTCGCCTTCCGACCAGGCGGCCACGATCTCGTCCCACCGCCTGATCTTGACCTTCCGCACGCTCTTGTCTCGGCGACGGTGGCGCTGGGTAACGTTGCTGTCGTCGGCAGGGTGGATTTCGATGATGGTTCCGCCGTCGGCGTTGAGTCGCTGCAGGAGGTAGCGGGCAACGTTGTGACGCCTCATCTGGCGGTAGATCCCGTCGATCTTGGCCAGGTTTTCGGGTCGCGGCACCTGGGTGCCTTCGATCCACTTCCTGATCGTGGTCGGTGAGGGCTTGAGGCCCTCTTGGATCATGGTCTGATGGGCGTGCCGGGAGCGTGTCATGTAGCGAACGCGAGCAGCGAGGCCGCGGTGCGTCGTCACGGGTGACGCAACGCCGCCGGCCAGAACGTCGAGGACCTCGGCGGCGGCAAGGCTGCTGCGTTGGCCGGTGGCTCCGTAGTGGCCGAAGTCGAGGTGGTGGTCGGGCACGGTCAGGCCTCCGGGGAGATGATGATCTCGCTGCTGCTCTTGCGCTTCACTTCCGTGACCCCTCGGCCTTCGTCGAAGACCGACCGCCAGTCGCCGATCACGTGGAGCTCGTCGGTTCCACTGACCCTAACGACGTGGAGTCCGGCCGTGTGGGCCTTGAGGGCCTTGCCGTACAGGTTGGAGAAGGCCTGGCTGCGGATGGCGTGCACCCAGTCGGGTCGCACGAGGCTGTGGTTGGCGCTCGAGGTGCCAGCCGTGGAAACGAACTTGGAGTAGACGGACTTGACGTAGTTCTCGGTCAGGTCATCCCCCTCTTGGATGGCCTGGGCGCGGACCTCCGTAAGGGCTGTGCGGAAGTACTCAAGCAGGTGCTCGGTGCTCCCGCTGGTCCAGGACTCGTGGATCTCCGGGGGCACGCAGAGGCTGCCGTACTTGGGTGTGGAGAGGCGGTTGAGGAGCCTGAGCGTGGGTTCCATGATCCACAGCGGTCCCGGTTCATCACGGGAGCCGATGGGGTTGGGGAGGTGATCGTGACGCCACTCGCCCGGGGTGACGAGGTGCGCACCGGAGCGCTTGAGGGCCTGGGTGTCGATGTGGCCCGTCGTGTGTTCCGGTTCTCCCAGAGGGAGATGGGTCTTGAGGGCGCTGAGGTAGGCGCCGTTCATGTCGAGTTCGCCGACCAGGTGCGTGCCGGGGGCGAGTGGCAGGCTCTCGCATGAGCGGCGCCAGTTCGGACGTGCTTCCCAGACCTGGTTGGGCTTGGACTTGCTGGGCTTCTTGTAGATGTGGTCAGGCAGGGGCGGATAGGCGATGACGTCGTAGCGTCCCTGGGCGCGGCTGATGTCGATCAGCTCCATGGCGTGGGGGATCGCCTTCTTCTCCAGGTACGCAGCGGCCTCCTCCACATCGCCACCGGCGGACTGCAGCGCGTTCTGGACATTGCGGCGGAGGAAGGCCACGCACTTGGCGTGGGTTTCCGCTCGGGGCTGGCGCGGTCGAGGCTTCTGCCGCTCCGCTTGGTGCTGGCGGGGGGAGGCTGCCGCTGCGGCCGGGAGGTGCGGCGCGGAAGTGCTGGTGACGGAGGCGGGCTCAGGCGTCTGTGCTGCCGCTGCGGTCGCCGCTGCTCCTTGGACAGCTTCACGTGCCTGCGCGCAGGCGTCGGCGGAGACGTGTTGCGGGAAGCCCTCCAGGGCGGTGGTGGCAGGAAGGCCGCACAGCACACAGAGGGCGGGAGTCGCCAGTGTGGTGACGTCGCTCGGCAGGTCATTGTCAGGGGCGGCTGGAGGCGCCGGTGCGGCCGCGACCGGTTCCGCGGGCGCAGCATCGACTTCAGTCGGTCCGGAGGCGGCGGCGAAGGTCTCCGCGAGGAGGGGCAGGCCGTGGCGGCGAGCGAACGCGGCGCAGGCCACGTCGGCGCCTGCGTACAGCTCCAGCGGGTCGATGCCGAAGTGGGCGGCGACTCGGTCGGCCTCGTCGAACTGCCAAGGAGTCGATGCCTGGCGTCGGCTCACGGCGTAGTTGGGCATGCCGATGGCCTTGGCCAGCACGATCTGTGTCTGGCGGGAGAGCGCGAGGAGCGCGTCGATGGACGCACGGGTCTTCGTGAGGGTGCTCTGCGACATGTCGCAACCATATCCAGGAAGTTGCACTGAATGCAATTCCATTGCATTCAGTGCAACCATGGGGCGGTGTCGCAATGTTCGACCGGCGCTCGCCTCCTACCGCACGCTGGCCCTTCAACATAGCCGTGGGGTGTTCCCGGCCGGTCCGCCGTGGCCACCGGCTTGGTGATGTTGATTCTGCTGCTGCCGCGTACCGGCCTGTGCCTGTTGCGGCCGGGGAACGCGTGCCGTCGCCTGTCCGATGAGTTGGACGATCTCGGCCAGGCGGTCCGGATCGATGTCGACGAGTGCGCTGCGGCGGTAGTCGGGATCTGCCTGCGCCAGGACGCGGTTCACGGCGAGGAGGGTGCGGGTCCCGGGAGCAGCCGCCTCGATCGTGCGCGTGCGCATCAGCTGGGGCTCTGCTGCCTCTTGTGCCCATTGCTGGACGGCACGGGCGCGGGCCGCGGCGGTTGCCGCGGCAGCTAGAACGCCTTGCTGCTCCAGCGCGAGAAGGCGCTCCTGCGCGGCGATGGCGTCGGATTGGCCGCGCACTGGGACGAGTGGTGTCAGCTCTGTGAGGAGGGGCTGCACTCTCGTCACGCTGTCGTACAGCTGCGCCGCCTGTTGAGCGGACGTCGGCATCCAGTCGTAGTCGTCGCCTGCGACTCGAGCCGCAATGAGGTCCAAGACGTCGGCGGCGCGCGCAGCTGCACCGGGCAGTTCGGGCCCGCAGGCAGCGAGACGGTTCCAGTCTTCAACCAGTACCGCGTCCGGTGCGTGATCGTAGGGGATGAGGAGGTCGGCGCGGTTGAACGCCGCGCTGACCTGCAATGCCTGTTCAGGGATCTCGTTGGCTGCCCGCAGTGAGATCCGGGCCTGCCGCGCTACTTCGGCAATCACCTGCTGCGAGGGAAGAACGTCGGTTGCAGTGGCGATCAGCATCCCCCACGCCCGGCCCGCCTGCTGAGCGCTATCGAGGGCGCGGGGGTCGTGATCGCGCGGCATGTGTCGGACTAGCCATGTCGCCTGTGCGTGGACGAGCTCCTGCAGCCGGCTGGCGGAGGGCGCGAGCAGGTCGTCGAAGGCCGCCTGGCGGTGTGCCTCGGTCAGCAGGTTGCCAGGAGCGATCGGTCCGGCCGGACGCGGGATGTCCTGGGGGGTGTTGGTGGTGTCGTGGTTGAACCAGTCGATGGCGTGCTGAACGGGGTCCTCGGGGGCCTCCGCCGAGGCGGCTCCGCCGCGCGTCGACTCATCGGATGCCATGGCTGGCTCCTGGGCCGGCGTGGACTGCGCTCATCAGATGTTCGCCTGGTGCCCGGCGTATCGGGAGGGGTTCGGGACGGACTGCTCGTGGTGACGGAGGGCCTCGTTGGTTGCCTGCTGGAGCTGGGTGCGGGTCTGGTCGATGAGCTGGCGTGGGCGGGTGGCCGGGTTCTGCGCGGCGGCTTCCATCGCGGTGCTCGCGTCGCGCGCTGTTCGGCGCACGGTCATGGCCACCAGGTGGCCCGCTGCCTGCTCTGCAGGTGGGACACGCATCGTGCGCGCCGCCAGGCCGATGTTCTGCACCTCGGAGTGGCTGAGCTCGGGTGCTCCGTCCTGGCGGGCCAGGCGTTGGGCTTGGTTGGCCAGTACCCAGGAGTCCACGGCTGTATCGGGGGGAAGGGAGCGAAGGGCCTTGAACAGGTAGGCGTGCTCGGGCTGGGTGAAGTCCTGGGGTGCCAGGGCGGACGTGGGGCCACCGGTCCGCAGCTGGCTTGGATCCTGCATCAGGGAGATCAGGACGCGGCGTTCGGAGTCGCGGGAGGTGTAGCTGGCCCAGTCGTCGGGTGCGGGAGTCGCGATGACGTCGGGGGTGGGTGTGCCAGGAGCTTCTGCGGGATCCGGCGCGGCGTCGAGCCGTTCGGCGAGCTGGTTGAGGGAGTACTGGCGGGTGGACAGCTCCATGGCGATCTGTCCGAGTGGTGTGTCGGACAGCCCGCTGCGGCGGACCTCGCCTGCGAGTTCCTGAACTGTGGCGGGGATGCTGGGCTCGAGGATGAAGCGGAGTGCGTACTGGTCGGCGTGGTCCTGGTTGGGGCAGAAGTCGGCGCGGGTCGCGCGGGCGAGGTACTGGGCGATGGCCTGGTTCGTGCTGTTCTGCAGCCGTTCCTGGGCTTGGGGGTCTGCGGTCGAGCGGTGGTAGTCGTTGTAGGAGAGGCGCCGGTAGATGTGCTCGATCATCGCCTGCGCCCGCTGGTCGGGGGTCAGGCTGGGGTCGGTGGCGGCGGGCAGTGCGATGGCGGGGTCGGGTCCGGTTACCAGGGCGTCCCAGATCTCGGCGGTGGCGGGGTCGCCGAAGTCCTGGGGCTGGAGCCAGTACGGGGAGGCGTCCGGGGAGGAAGGGTCGTAGCGGAACTTCGCGGCCCGGGCGGGGTCGTTGAGGATCGCGCCGATGACGGCGACTTCCTTCTCCCTGGCGGATGCGTCGTCGGCGCGGCCGCGGGCGAGGGTGAAGGGCACCCCGTCGGTGGTGCTGGGGTGCTGGGCTGCGCGGACGGTCACGTAGGCGTCGTGCCGCGCACTGTCAGGGGTGGCTGGCCATGCGGTGCTGGCCAGGTCACGCAGAGCGCCGTGCATCCCGGCCCAGTATTCAGAGCTGGCGAGCCTTTCGCGGGCGTGGGGCATGCCGGCCGCGGCCATCTGCTGGTAATTCGCATGGAGCTGGGCGACGATCGCGTCAGCGGTGACGTGTGCTGGGTCCGCGCCGGGGTAGGCCTGCAGCCTCTGGTCGATGGCGTCGAGGCCGCCTCTGAGTAGCGTCTCGTAGATTTCGCCGACCCACGGTGTGCGGAAGTGGTCGGTGCGGAGCCAGTACTGCGGCGGCGAGCTGGTCCAGTCGACGAGTTGGCGAGAGGCCACGGACCGATCCCGCAGCATGCTGCTGATCACGTTGAGCTCATGCTGAGGCACGCCGTAGCGTTCGTTGTTCACCGCAGGTTCGCCCCCGCGCTGGTGGTGCTGGCGGGCGCCGGGTCCTGGCCGCGGGGTCCGGCGGCTGTGGCGGCTCGATAGCGCTCGGCCTGCTGGTCGAGCTGGGCGGTAGCCGCCTCGTCGAGTGCGACCCACCCCTGCTCGGTCTGCCGCCACCAGCGGTTCATGTAGTGGACGGGGCTGCCCTCGAAGGGTCCCATCGCGACAGCCTTGGCGTCGGCGAGGAGCTGCTCCATGGCCGGAGCCGGCATGGGTGCGTTTAGCACTCGCTGTTGTGCCGAATCCCTCAGGAGCTCCATGCGGGACGCCCAGGCTACGGGCTCAGTGCTGGGCTCGGCCATGTCTGCTCCGTTCGCCGGCGGTAGGGGACTCCTTGAGGCTGCGGACTGAAGAGCGGTGTATCAAGCGAACGCGAGCGTGCGGTCCAAGGGGTGAGCGAAAGCCGCTCAGAAATCTCGCGGCTCGTCCCGGCTGACGGGATCAGGGGGTGGGTCGCCCGACGTTGCGCAGGCGGGGGTGGGCTACTGAGATGGGCTGTCGGCTTCAGAGGTTGACCGCAGGCCAGATCTGTGTGCTTAACTATTGGTGAGACCAATCATCTCCCAGGTCCAGCCGACGAGCTGGGCATTGAAATCCTGTGCCCTCGGGTACGGGTATGGCTGGTCTTTCTTCATTTCCGCAGGCTGGAGCTGCGGCATCGGCACGCCTGGCTGCGCCGGGCGGGATCTGTTCCTGGCGGGACCGTTCACATGTCTGCCGCGGGAACAGCCGCGGCCCGTTCCCGGACGGCGCCGTCGGGGAGCCCTTGTGCTGCTGTGGTGGCTGACGGCTCTATGCGCAGGTCAGCGGCGAGACCAGCGAGTCCAGCGGCCGGTCATGAGACGTTCGGTGATGAAGAGGAGTGCCAGGCAGCCGAGAAGTAGACCGAGCGCCTGGGCTAGCTCGGTGGACATGCCAGGGTGCTTGTAGGCCAGGAAGGCGCTCGTCAGCGCGAGCACGATGAACGCGAGGACGAGCACGACCTGCAGGAGCACCACCAGGGACCGCAGACCGTGATCCTTCAGCATGGCACCGCTCCTCCTGCTCCTCCTGTGGTCAACGCCCGTGCGGATCCGGCTGCGCGGTCGCATCGTTGGCGACTGTAGCAGCGGGAGTCGCGAGCTTGATCCGTTGGATGCAACCCCCTGGCCCCCGCCACGGCCGGATGCCCGGCCGGGCGCTGGGGAATGCACAGCGCCCGGCCGTTCAGTCCGGAAGGCTGGTCAGCGTGATCGGCCTGTCAGGCCAGGGCGCTTGGTGTTGGCAGTTCACGCGCCGACGGATGGTCGGCGCCGAAGCGGTGAACAGGTTGCTGCGGCTGATCACCGGTGCCCGGTGGAGTCAGAAGGGCCTGGATGTTGGCACCCGGCCCAACACCTATGCGGTGACCTGCCGGAGCCGGGTTTCGATCTGTGCGCGAATCGTCTGGGTTCGGTCAGGCGTTGTCACTTCGTTGAGCATGCTGAGCAGGTCGGGGGCTGACATCGTGGCCTCGGCCGGCGGCAGCTGCATCCACGACCAGGCGGCGTTGCCAGCAGCAACCTGTGTGAGGTGCTTGCCGGGGCCGAGGGTGTCGTACCAGGTCAGCGCGAGCCAGGTCCACGAAGCAGTTGCGTGCGGGTAGTCGCCCTCGAGAACGGCCAGGTCGGCGCGGAACTGAGCGGCCTTCAGAGTCCTGGGCGCGGTGTCGCCGAGCTCAGCGGCGAGATCTTGCAGGATGGCGTCTGCGGCAGGGATGGCAGTGTCGAAGTCATGTGCTCGACCGGCCTCATGCGCAGCTGCCAGGCGCAGTGCGAGGTCATCCGAGGTAGATGAAGCCGGTGCCTCGGCTGCGGTGGGGGTGCTGGGGGGCCGGGTCGTTCCGTCGGGCATGACCTCGAAGTCGAAGTCGGAGCCGTTCCGATCGTCGTGGACGTGCACCAGGAGCGGGGCCCCGCTCCCGGCCGCTTCGATGTACAGGACTTGCAGGACGACCTGGGAGGGGTCGACTCCGTCGGGGGTGACCGTGGGCTCGTCGTTGATGTGGAGCTGGCCGTTGCGCGCGATGTGGACCTCGTAGGACGGGCTGGTGTTCATGGGTGGTTGCCACCCGGGTGAGGGTGGCTTCCTCCTTCCTTGGTTAGAGCGAGAGGCCGTGGCCGCGCAGGTAGTCGACAGGGCTGATGTCGGATCCGTATGCGGGTCCGGTGCGGGTTTCGAAGTGCAGGTGGGGGCCGGTGACGTTGCCGGTCGCTCCGGATACGCCTATCTGCTGGCGTGCGGTAACGGCTTGTCCTTGGGTCACGGCTATGGAGGAGAGGTGGGCGTATTGGGTGTATTTGCCGTCCGACATCTTGATGACGACCTCGTTGCCGTACGCGCCGCCCCATCCGGCCTTCACGACGGTTCCCGTGCCTACGGCCTGGATGCGGGTGCCTGTGGGCACCGAGAAGTCGACTCCGGTGTGACTCCCTGAGGACCACATGCCGCCGCCGGCCTTGTAGGGCGTGGTGATGCGGGAGTTCTCGACGGGGAGGGCCCAGGCGCCGGTGCCTTTGCCGACCGCGTTCTGGGCAGGGTCGCAGCCCGACGTGGTGGTGAGTACGGCGTTGCCCCAGCTCTTGACGACGAGCTCCCCGGCGGACTGCTCCCACTTGGCGTAGGCGTCCGGAAACCCACTGCGCTGTACTGCCTGCGCGACTTTGGTCAGCGGCTTGGTCTGCCAGTCCTCGATCTTCTCAAGGCCCTTGTAGAAGGAGTTCGAGGCGTACACCGCATCGGTGACCTGCGCCGGCGTTCCCCATCCCTGCGATGGACGTTGCTGGAACAGGCCGAGGGAGTCACGGTCCCCGAAGTTGATGTTCTCCAGCGTGGATTCCTGCATGGCCGTGGCCACGCCGATGACGGCGGCGCGGGGCGGGAGCCCGCGGCTGCGGGCCACGTTGGTGATGATGCCCGCCCACCGCTGCTGGGAGGCGTTCCAGGAGGGGGTGTTCTGCTTCCCCTGAGGGTTGAGCGGAACGGTCACCTGCGCGCCGGGCGCAACGGGGGGAATCGTCTGTTTGTCCGCGGCGACCTCTATCGCGGTGTTGCCGGAGGAGCAGGCGTCGTCCCAGCCGCCTCCGTTGGGTTTGCCGGCGCCCAGCAGGAGTGGGATGCAAAGCGCCCCGGCGAACAGCGCGGCGAGGCCTCCCGCGCCGACGCGCATGCCTGTGCTCATTTTCGGTCCCCAGTCGTCGATGCGCGTCCCGCCACGAGGGACGGAAACCGCAATTCCCGTGCCATGGGGTGGACCCGATACGCCGGGCGTCCCAGGGCTGCGAATGCGCGACTGCGTAGCCGGTGAAGCGCGGCTAGCGTCTGCGCCGAGTGAAGGCAGCAGGGAATCGACAACTCGGTTGGAATTGTATGGCACTGGAAGGCGGATGCGTCAACGCATCTACCAGAGAGGCAGGCTGACAGCTTCTCAGTTCCAGAAACCCGTCTTCAATTCTCGCTCTTGATTCCTCGCTGTCGATGACTGGATGTCCAGGTCCTCACAGCGGACTCGGGCAGGCTTTCGCAGCCTGGGAGGATTCGTGCACGTAACGCAGCAGGTACTGGCCGCCGATATTGGCAGCCTCGTAGGTGGGATCAATCCCGACTGGGGTGTTTTCGGGGCCCTTGGGACCAAGGCCCGAATCATCATCGCCGCGATCATGGCGGGCGCCATTCTCTTCCTACTGGGAAGCGCGGTCGTCGGCGCCGTGCATATTCGCGTCGGAAATCAGCAGCACAACAGCATGGAGACCAAGAAGGGGCAGACCATGGTGGCCAGTTCCCTCCTCGGCCTCTTCACCGTCGCCTCCATGGCGACGCTCTTCACCATCGTCTACGGATTTGGAATCTGATGAACGGGAATCCGAGGAAGGCGGGTACGCGCAGCCTCACCCCGCAGACCACCCAGGGTCCGGGTTCGGACGGCCCCTCTCCCTGGCGCAGGGCGAAGATCGGCGCGATCGGCTTTGCCATCGTGCTCGTCATCGGCATTCTCTTGATGCTGACTGGCGGGGAAAAGGACAAGGAGTCCGTCGACACACCGGCTCCCAAGTCAACTGCGACCGGTCAGGCCGGCGGCTCAGGCCCTGGCGTTAAGGCCAAGTCCGTACAGGACGGAGTGCCGGTCGGCTACACGCAGACCAAGGAGGGTGCGGCCGCGGCCGCGGTCAACTACCAGACCGCACGCTCGAGCCCGACCTACTTCACTGACGAGGCGCTGCGCCACCAGGTGCTCAAGACGGTGATGACCTCGGCCGCTCTGCCGGTGCAGCAGCAGACGGACGATCAGACCGCCAAGGGCCTGATGGCTGCGCTCGGAGTGACAGCTCAGACGGCGCCCGAGATGGTCATGCGTGCCGCTCCGCTCGGCACCAGCGTGAGCGGTTTCTCCTCGGAGACGGCGACCGTCAAGGTCTGGATGACCGAGGTGGTCGGCGTGCCGAGGGAGAAGTCGGCCATGCCCGTGGCCGCGACCTGGTCCACGTACACCCTGATCCTGCAGTGGCAGAACGGGGATTGGAAGGTCGCCACGATCAGCCAGGCTGACGGCCCCACTCCCCTCGTGACCGGGGATTCGGCGCCGTCGGCGACGGCCGACATGCAACTGGCGAATAAGGAGTTCGATGCTCCGCGCTACGCAGGCTGACACGCTCCGCCGCCGGGCCGCACAGGCACTGGTCACCGCCATGCTGGCCGCCTCCGTCGTGGTCGCCGGCCCGGCCGTTCCGCAGGCTCGTGCCGTCGAAGTCCCGGGCTGGGTGAATCCGTGCAATGCCCCGGGCGGCAAGTACCTCTGCGATAAGGCCAAGAAGGGCGGCATATGGCTCTACGAGAACACCGGAGCCAAAGGCGTGGTCGACGGCGTGAGTTCCGCTGTCGACTTCGCCAGCGATCCCTTCGGCTATATCGAGGGAAAGGTCCGCAGCGGCACCAAGGGAATGTTCGACGCATTCGGTGAGGAACTCACCGGCAAGAAGCCATCCGCTCCGGCTGGCGGCAACAAGCCGAAGGACGGGAAGCCTAAGCCGGACGAGAAGGCCAAGGGGGACTAACTGATGATGGAAATCGACTGGGGAAACCCAGGCTTCCTGCGCCTCTACGGTCTCGTATTCGCGCTCTCTGCAGCATTCACCGCAGTGATGTGGCTGATATCGGTAGTGAAGCGGGCCGTGCGCGGCATACCGATCGGCCAGGCCATCATGGAGAACGTCGGCTACCTGCTGATGTCCGTGGTGGTTGCAGGCTTCTCGCCCCTGGTGGTGGCTCTCACAGTCGATTTCGTCGACACCGCAGCCGAAGAGATCCTCGGCGACTACATCGCTGAAGTGTTCGTCGGAGGGGCGGTCATCTTCACCGCCCTCGCTACAATCACGTTGCTGATGCCGGGCGTGGGTGTAGTCATCGCCCTTCCCATCGCAATATCGATCCTCTTGGCCGTGTTCGGCCTGTGGATCATGCTTGTGGTGCGAAATGCGCTGATCCTCATGGGCCTCATTTTCGGCCCGATCGTCTTCTCGGGCCTCGTCGACAGAGACCTTTGGGGCCACACAAAGAAGTACGTCGGAATTCTTGGCGGGATCATCGCCAGCAAGCTGGGCATATACCTCGCCCTAGCGCTGGCCGGGGCCCTGCTCGACGGCATGGCCGACAGCACGGACAGGATGACGATTCCGCAGGCCATCGGCACAAGCCTCACCTTCCTCGCCTTGCTCTTCATCGCCCTCTTCATGCCCTTCCAGATCTCCAAGTGGATCCCGTTCGTGGGCGATGAACTGCAGTCGATGCACCAGGTCAAGCAGGAAGCCGGGCAACGTGGCCGGGCTGCCCAGGCCAAGGGGAAGCAGAAGCAGAACGACATGGCTCAGCAGGCAAGCCAGAAGCAGGGCACGGCTGGAGCCGCCGCAGCAGGGCCGGCAGCGGCCGCGGTTGCGATCAAGCAGGCCGCAGACGACATGCGCGATCAGACCATGCAGGCCGCAAAGGACGGCGCCAACAACGCAGGAGGCGGCGGAGGCCAGTCGGGCGGTGGCAGCCCGTCCCCCGAAGGCGGCCAGAGCAACGCCCCCGGGCAAGGATCAGGCGGCGGCCAGGGAAGTGGTCGTGGCAGCAACAGCCGTGGCGGCAGCCGCGGCGGCGGCCAGGGAGGCGGCACCGGACGGCGGCAGGGCAGGGGTGGAGCTCCTTCCGGCGGCGTCCGTCCTCCCGCTCCCCCGCCTCCGCGGTCTGGCGGAGGCCGTCCCCCGTCACCGCCTCCGCCGCCCCCGCCTTCGTCGGGGGGCGGGCAGACACCGCCTCCACCGCCCTCTCCTGCCCCGCCCCCTCCCCCGCCGTCGGCGTAGCCGGCATCCCAACGCCCACAACGATTCACGGAAGGAGTCGCGATGGACCGCCTCTTCTCGTTCCCCCGACCGCGTCCACGCGGTCTGCTGGGGCGCCGCTTCGAGATGGACGAGCAGCTTGTTCTCCTCGGCGGGATCGCATTGTCGGTCGGGCTTCTGGCCGCACTGCCCGGCATCCCGCTGAAGATCATCGGAGCCCTGGGAGCCGGCGGAAGCTGCCTCTGGGCCACGATGGTGCCCTACAAGGGACGCACGTTCCTCAGATGGTTCGAAATCCGGCGCTCTTACCGGCGGCTGCTGCGCGACGGGAAGCTCCTGTACCGGTCGACCGCCCCGCTGGCGGGGCGGCGCCGGGACGGGACGCCCGAGCCCATTGCTCAGCCCGTCGGTGTCCCTGAGGCTCTTGAGTGGATCACGGCGAAGACGTCCTACGGGGACATCGCCGTCCTGCTCCAGCCCACCGAGTCGATGTTCGTGGCGTGCATCGAGGTAGAGGCCGCCAAGAACTTCGGCGGGCTGGACGGCGGGGACAAGGAAGCGCTGATCGGGGCGTACGAGTACCTCCTCAAGGAGACTGCCGAGTCCGGCGGCCGTATCCAGTACGTGCAGTGGCTGGCGCGGCTGCTGCCCACCGACCCCAACGCCCACGCCCACGACGCGGCCGCGCGAAGGGACCCCTCCGCCCCGGCCTGGCTGGACGACTCCTACAACCAACTCCTGGACGCGGTCGCGGTCTACGCCGAGGACCGCCGACTCTTCCTCGTCCTCGGCATCCCCTACACCCAGGAACTGGCAGCTGAGGCACTGCAGTACCGCACCCTGCACGACGGCTACGGCGAGGTACTGGGCAAGGAGGTCGACAACTTCATTCGCGGCCTGTCCGGCGCCCAGCTCCGGTGGGTGCGGAACATGGACGAGCCGGGACTTGCCTCCCTCATCCACCACAGCTACGCGCCCGACCACTGGATCAACGACACCCGCGGCATGGACCGGTCCAGCTGCTGGCCCGCCGAGATGGACGCCCAGGACCCCTCCCGGATGGCGGCCCGCAGCTGGGAGGGAGCCGACCCCTGGTACACCAGCACCGCCTGGGTCAAGCAATTCCCGGTACTGCCCGTCGGCGTGAACTTCCTCGCCCCCCTGCTGCTCTACGTCTCGGACGTGATCCTCACCGTGGGAATCACCATGCGGCTGGTTCCGGCAGACAAGGCCCTTGAGGACGCCATGGCCGACGTCACGAACGAGGCCGGCCAGGCCGACACGACCCCGGGAAAGATCACCGACCCCCGCGAGGAACGTGAGCTCGGCGCCTCGTCGGCGACCATGCACGACCTGGCCAACGGCGCAGCCGGCATCCGGCTCACCGGATGGGTCACGGTCACAGCTCCGGACCCTGAGCTGCTGGTCCAGCACCGCAACACCGTGCGGGCCGCCGCAGTGAAGTCCCAGCTGGCACTGGAGTGGTGCGACTCGGAGCAGCACCGTGCCTTCGCCAACACCCTGCCGCTGGTCACCGGACTGCTGAAGGACTGACACCCATGCTCGAGCTCATCCGTCCCCAGAGCCAGACCCGGCGCCGCGCTCTACGCACCACGACGGCCACCGCGTCCGGCCTGTATCCGGCCGTCGGCGCGCCCTCCTCCGACCCTCGCGGCGTGATCATCGGAAGGGAGATCTACTCCGGCAAGGCCTACATCTACGACCCGTTCGTCCTCTACGACCCCAGCGCGCGCGAGCGCCTGCCCAGCGGTCACGTGCTGGTGCTGGGCAAGTCCGGCTTCGGCAAGTCCAGCCTCGAAAAGTGCTACGTGCTGCGGCAGCTGCGCTTCCGGGACCGGTCCTTCTGCATCCTCGACGCCCAGGGCGAGGACGGCGTCGGCGAGTGGGACTCCATCGCGCGCGCCCTGGGCGTCACGCCGATCCGCCTGATCTACGGAGGCGAGGACGGAGAGGGCGTCCGTCTCAACCCCCTGGACCCGCGGATCCCCTCCCAGTACCAGTTCAAGATCCTCTGCTCGATGGTGGAGATCATCGGCGGACCCCTCACCTCCGAGAGCGAGTTCGCGCTCTCCATCGCCCACACCTCAGCCCAGGTCCGTGCCGGAAGCGAGAGCCGGGTGGCGGTGCTGTCGGACATCCACGACGCCCTGACGAACCCGGAACCCGCGATGCTCGGCAAGCGCCAGGTCGGCGTCGAGCAAATGGTGGCTTGGGGACAGCCGGCCAGCCTGGCCATGGACCAGCTGTGCAGCGAGACCCGCGACCTGGCGGGCCTGTTCAACGGCCCCACCACCCCGGGGATCGACCTGGACGCACGGCTGATCGTCTTCGACCTCACCCGCCTCCCCCGCGAGGGCGAGGCCATGCCCCTGCTGATGAGCGTCATCGGCCCCTGGCTGCGCTACGCCTGGATCAAGACCGGCGACAGCATCAAGCGCACCCTGATCGTCGAAGAGGCCTGGCACATCCTCAGCCACCGCCCAGTGGCCCGACTCTTCGAGGAATTCGTGCGGTACGGGCGCCGGCTGGGGTTGTCCTTCTGGGCCATCCTCCACCACCTCGGCGACCTGATGGTCGATGAGGCCCCAGAGGCCGCCGCCATCCTCAAACTCACCGCGACCCGCGTGCTCTACCACATGGACAAGGCCGAGGCGGATCTGACAGCCGACTACCTGCAGCTGCCCGACTGGGCCCGCGAAGCACTCATGGACGGCGCCAGCCGGTGCTCCCCCGGCCGTGCCGTCTGGCAGGTAGGCAACCGGATGCACCTCGTCGAGCACATCCGCAGCGCTACGGAAAGCTCCCTGACCAACACCAACCGGAAGATGACCGAGGTCGCCACGGACGCCCAGGCACCCGATGCGCCGCTCATGACCATGCGAAAGGGTGCCGCCTGATGCCTACAGCACTCCACCCGCACCCGGCCGTCCCTCCTCGGCATCGCGGACACCCGGGAACCATCGGGCCGGCGGCATGGCGTAACGTCCGCGGAGGTGTTCGCTAGTGGCCAAGGTCGTCACCCCTCACTCGGGCAGTCGCCTCCACGTCTACAAAGACGCCTGGTGGATCGCGCTGTGCATAGCCGCGGTCGCACTCACCGTGTGGGCATGGTTCGCGGCGGTCATCTCGGGGCTCCTCGCCCACCTCTCCCCGGCGCTGGTCTCCTGGAACGAGACCGCCGCAGCTATCCCGCACCTGCTCATGGCCCCCCACCGGCCCCAGGACGCCTTCCCGCAGGAAGCCGGTGTCGGCGGACCGTTCGCCTTCTACCCGCCGTTCCTTGTCACCGCGTTCGTCACCTGCTGGGGCGCCCGGGCCGGCTGGCGCCGGTGGCGCAGCATGCGCGACGAAGGCACCGATGGTCTGGCCACCGGCGCACAGCTGGAAGAAGCGATGGGCGAGGCCAAAGCCCTCTCTCGACTCGGAGCTCTACGCCCCAGCCTGACCACCCCCCGCCCGTCGCTGCAGAAAGGATCCGCCTCGCGAAGCCTGCTTCCCTGGAAGGGCGGCGCGGCCAAGCCTCAGGTCACTGACGTGCCTGTGAGTGAGGTCGCCGTCTTCTGCGGGACCTCGATCCCGACGGGCGTGAAGCTGTACATCCCTTTCGAGGAGACCGTCCTCATCGTGGCCCCGCCCCGAGAGGGCAAGACCTCGCAGCTCATCATGCCGTGGATCCTCGACTTCCCCGGCTCTGTGCTGGCCACGTCCTCCAAGACGGACGTCCTCTACGCAACGGCGAAGGCGCGGGAGAAGCACGGGCCCGTCATGGTCCTGGACCCCACGGGCCTCTCGAACTGGCCGTTGCAGCTCCAGTGGAGTCTCGTCGACGGCTGCGAGGACTTCACCGTCGCCCGGAAGCGCGCGGAAACCCTCACGGGCACCGCGAAGTCGGACGAGGGGACGAAGAACGGCGGCTACTTCGTGATGAACGCCCAGATGCTGATGACCTGCTGGCTTCACGCGGCCGCCGTGGAAGGACTCAGCGCCATGGACATCCTTCGGTGGGCCACCGCCCCCACGGAGCGGCAGCCGGTTGACATCCTGGCTCGCCACGGCCAGGAGAACCTCGCCCGCGCCCTGGCAGCCCAGCACGCGGCCGCGCCGGAGGAGCGCTCGGCGAGCTGGCGAACCGCCGAGCAGAGCATCCTGGCTCTGTACGACACCAAGGTCGCGGCCATCTTCGGCAAGTCGGCCCGCAACGAGAAGAACTTCAGCATCTCGAAATGGCTCACCGAGGGCGGCACCGTGTTCCTCATCGGTGAGGAGGACGAAGGCAGCTCCCTGGCGCCGATCCTGGCGGCCTTCTCCAGGGCCATTCTGGACACCGCCAAGGTGATTGCCGCGAGGATGCCGAACGGCCGGCTCGATCCCCCGCTGGGCGTACTCGGCGACGAGCTCGCCAACGTCGCACCGCTTCCCCAGATCCCGTCGTTGATGTCGGTCTCCGGGTCTCAGAACATCTTCATGGTGGCCGTGTTGCAGTCCTTGGCGCAGGCTCACGAGCGCTGGGGTGAGCTGGGCGTTCGCAAGATGTTCGCGGCCGCCACCATCAAGGTGATCCTCGGTGGCGTCTCCGACGAGCAGGAACTCAAGAACTACAGCACGTTGGCCGGCGAGTTCGAGGAGGACACCGAGTCGGTGTCCGACAGCGGCGACAGCACCTCCGTCAGCATCTCCACACGGCGCAGGGCGGTCCTGGAGCCGGGCGACATCCGGCAGATCAAGGAACGCGAGGGCCTGGTCGTGCACCGGCGCACCCCAGTAACCCGCGTGCGCTTCGAGCGCATCCACGAAGGTCCGCGCGCCAAGGAGATCGCCGAGGCGACGAAGGAAGCACTGAAGAAGGTGAACAGCCATGCGAGCTGAACCGGTCGTCGCGGCCACTGAATCGACACGGGGGCAGTTTCTCCCTCACTCCGGGGGCGCCTCGCCGCTACGAGCCGCTCTCAGCCCCAGCGGAGCTGGAGGCGGTCTTCGTACCTGTCCATCGCCCGCGACCGCACAGGCTGTCCCCGACGCTGCGCGCGGCCCGGTCGCGGCGCTCACGCAAGGAGGCTGCTGATGCCTGATCCGCTCGCGCCACTGTTCGAGGCGCTGGAGTCCATCAACAACGAGCTCACGACCTTCCATGCCCGGGTCGCGCGGCTCGAGGACTCAGGGTCTGTCCGCGGCGGGTCCAAGCAGGGCGGTGGTGACGGTGGGGGCACGGGTGAGGGCGACAGGGTTCCCGGTGCCCCGGTGGTGTGGCACCGGATCGAAGACGAGGAGGTGCGAGCTGCCCTGTGGGGGGAGTTCACCTCCTGGGTGATCCGGATGGCCGACACCTACGAGCTCACCACGGAGCAGCTGCCCCACGCCTGCTGGTGGCAGCACGGTTCCGTGGTCGCGGAGCTGACCGCGCTGTGGACGGGGTGGGAGTCCTCGTACGGCAATGAGGAGGACGCCGCGGCCCGGCCGTATCTGTGGCACGACGCCTGGTCCCGGGCGGTGGAACGGGTCAGCCGCATGTGGCTCGGTGAGTGCACCAACGGGTACCACCAGCAGAAGTCCCGGACCACGTGGGGCACGGACCCTGCGTACCGGAAGAAGATCCTGGAGGCGGGTGCGCCCGGCGGTGGTGGTGGATCGGCTCCGAAACCCGAGGCCGCCTAGGTCGGCGAGCAGCTCGTCACTACGTGGCTTCCGTGGTTCTGAGCGGGGGCTGGAGGGGGCGGCTCGAGCCCGCTGGGGAGGAGTCCTCCTAGACGAGCTCGCGCCAGGCGTATCGCAGTGCCGACTTTTCCCAGCACAGGCCATCCTTCGAGCCGTAGACGGTGATCGACCGGACCGCCGAAGTGAGGATGCCTCTGCGTTGGGTGTCGGTCATCGACCGGGTCCACTGGTGGAGAGCGTGCTTCCCGGTGACCGGAACGTTCAGGTTCATGTCGAAGCCGTCGGCGGTGAGCGATTCCTGCGCGGCGGCCAGCTGGCGGCACTCATCCGGTCCGAACGCGCGAGGAACTACTACCTCGGCGACGCGGGCTTCGAGGGCGCCGGCGGGAATGGGGGGAAGGCAGCCGGTGGCGCAGTGATAGGTCTCGGGCGCTCCGCCACCTGTCAGAAGAAGGCCACATATGCCACAGCTGAGCAGGTCTAGGAGCAGCGGCCCGTTCCAAGGCTGGCTGGGTTTGGCGTTCAGCAGTGGATGACCGGGCTGCGTGCCCCGAGGGATCAGGGTGACCTGCCTGAGGTCGGGTCGGCCGGTGGGTACGCTGATGAGGCAGGCTGTGGCCGGGAACGGGCCGGTTGCGGTGCGCCAGGTCAGCAGGTGGCCGCCCGAGTTTCCGTCGTGATGTGAATCGGAGCCGGAGGAGTGCTGACGAGCTGCTCGGAAAAGGTCATGGAGTTCTGGGTTGTCCAGGCCGGCGGCGAACTCGTCGCGGACCAGGTCTGTGACGACGTGAGCGACTTGGTGCCAGTTGCCAAGACGCTCTCGCGCCTCGTCGCTGTGGAGGATCCACCGCGGCATGCTCCAGCCGGGCCGGGCCGAGCCTGGGAGCAGACGCTGGGCATAGCAGTTGGCTTCGACGGTGCGCCACTCGCTGTCCACGATGAGGGCAGGGATGTCGTAGCCGTGCAGGATCTGACTGAGGTACAGGTCCAGGGGCGAGTCAGCCGGCCGTTGGTGCAGCCGATTGTCGTGGGGGATCTTCAGCACGTCGATGACGGCCTGTACTGCGGCGCTCCCCGGCCATGCGGTTCCGAGCTCCAGCGCGCGGTACTGTGCTTCGGTGATTCCCGCCATGGCGGCGACGCGGGCAGGGGCGAGCGCCAGGCGTGCTCGGTAGTCCGCGACGACCTCGCCGAGGGTAGCGATCACCATGCACGGCTCCTTGGCTCCGGTCTCACTTGCCTATTCGGCGCCGGACAGTGACCGGCTCCCCACCTCTGCTCCGACGTACGGTGTCAGGGTACGGATGCGTGCGGCTTGAAGCTACACGCGGTTTTGGCTTGAGTCCTATCTGTATTCCGCATGAAAGCCAAACAGGCAACCGAACAGGCGCTCGAACATCGCCCTCGAAAAGCCCTTGCGGCTGGCAAGAAGGTTAGCTTCGGCAAGCCCTGTTCGGGGCGCAACGCGGCAATCAACTGTGCGGCATGGAGAGTTCACCAGACCTGTCCGCCGGGTGCGACTTGCCCAACTGCAAACAAACGGCTGCCCGTATGGCAAGACTCATGCCGCGGCCAGATCTCTGCAGTACAGTGAGTGTCTGGAACTAGCCTCCGGGCTGGCCTGCCCACGGCCCGGGCCTAGCCCCTCCGTTCGCCGCCCTTGCCGAAGTGGCGCCCTACGTCTGACCGATCGGGCCGGTGCTACGCGGCGCGAAAGTGCTGGTGCTCCGCAGCCGCTTCCTCGTCGGCGTGCGTGAGGACCAGGGTGATCCGCGTGAGGCCGAGAGCCTGCAGCGGCCGGGGGGTCTCCTCGATGAAGCGGCAGCCCCGAAGCCCCAGGCCCGGGTCGGGATGCCGCAGCAGCAGGATGTTGTCTCCGTGATGGAGCAGGTCGGCCCCGGGCCCGTAGGTCCAGGCCGGCATGTCCTGGAGGTACATCTCCCTCAGTGCGGAGTCGAGGTAGACCTCGCGCCGCATCGCCTGGAGCACGGAGTCGTCGTCGTAGCGCTCGAGACTGGCTGCCAACTGCGCCAGCATCGACAGCTTCCACGCCACGTGCCCCTCGAAGATCCGGCACGCGTCCGGGTGGAATAGCCCGAAGCGGAGGAAGTTGTCGGCGGGCATGACACTCGGGTGCTGGTGCACGTCGCGGAAGAGCTCACGAAAGGCGCTGTTGGCCATCCGGACGTTCCACCGGTGGTCGATCAGGAAGGCGGGAAGGGACAGCGCATTGATCATCACGCTGTAGTCCTCAAGGAACGCCATGGTCGAGGCGTCCTGCTGTGGCTGCCGGACCGGGCTGCGAAGTTCGGGCTGGGGTGCCCGGTCCACGGCAAGCCAGAAGAGCCGCTCGGTCTGGAACGAAGTCATCTCCAGGGCTCCGGCCAGCAAGTAGAGCTTGTGGTCGGTCCACTCCTTAACAACACCTCGTTCCCAGTTTCCGTACGCGCGTGTACTCATCTCTAGGCGTGCAGCAACGGCTTCCTGACTCAGTTTGAGGAACTCGCGCCGACCCTGCACGAGCTTCTGCAGCTGCCGGGGACGGCTTGCCGCAGGGTCGTCCGCGGCTTCTGGCCGGTCCCTACTATCATTGTGCGGCCGGGCACCGGGGAGCCCCCCGCTCTCACGGAGCGTGCGCCTGGGCGAGCGGGAACTCTGTGCCTGCGCGGCGGGGACACCACCGCCCGAACCGACCCCCAAATCCCCTGTGAAGACCGGCACTCTACTCACTTTCCCCCCTGTACTGAAGGCGATCGGCTGCACGACGGCGGCGCAAAGAATGCCAACAGTCGCGCAACATGCCCCCTTAAAGGGGCATCTGTCCGCATGAGCCATGTGAGAGACATGGCGGTGAGCGCCCCCCACAAGGACCGCTCTCGGGTATGACCTCGAGAGGCTGCCGGAACACGCCAGAGGGCGTGTGCCAGCAGCAACGCAACAAAGACGAAGGCGATCGCATCGGTCATTGGCTACTCCTGCCAAGGGGTAGGGAGGGACTCGGCGCGGTAACGGACCCCTTCGTCACCCGACCCTCGGAGAGCGGCTGTCGTAGTCGGGCTGCTGAATGACATCGGCAACGGTCTCCGCCCGCGCCTCGTTGTAGGTTCGGCCTTGATGGCGAGAGGCTTTCGCGGATTACGCGGCGAGCAGCCTCCGAACGAGGGCGGCCGGGAGCGCGGGTCGACTCTTTTGACGATTTCCCCCGGTGGGGGATCACGGCTTCATGGCTACAAGGGCGTACTTCGAATCCTCGACGTCAGAAATCCGGGAAGAGTCGACCACCGGCATGGATCCGTCACCCAGATTCGGCACCATTACGTCAGGTCGCCATCGGTGACATAGCGTCAGTCCCGGCTCGACCAATTCCAGACCGTCCACGAACCGAAGAATGTCGTCACGACCGCGGAGTCGAAGAATTCCATCGTCGGAGTTCGCGTTGTATGTGCGTTCGATATCACCCATGTCCTGGAAGTCGGCCGTCGGATGGGTGAGTGTGACATAGCTGCCGGGGCAGAGCGCATCGATCAGCTCGGCAACCTTCTCGTGCGGGTTGGCACTGTCGGGGACGAAGCAGAGCATGTTGTTGAGGCACAGGCCGACAGGTTGCGAGAGGTCCAGCAGTTTCCGGAACTCCGGCGCGCCGAGGATCGAATCAGGTTGGGTCAGGTCGCCGTACACGTAGGCGGTCTGCTCCTGTGGTGAGCCGTGAAGACGTGCCTCGCAGTAGCGCAGGGCGATCGGATCGTTGTCGACCGAGAGTACTCTCGCGCCAGGCTGTGCATGCTGGGCGATTTGCGGCAGGTTGGGCTCGATGGGGGTACCGCAGCCGACGTCCAGGAACTGCTCGACTCCGCGCTCGGCGGCGAGCCACCAGGTGCTGCGATGCATGAAGTGACGAGCCGCCCACGTTGAAGCACGGGCGTCCAAGCCGGCTTGCCTGTACGTCTCAATGATGCCGTTGGCCACCTCCTCGTCGGCGGGGTACTTGGTCTTCCCGCCGAGGAGAGCTTGGTACACCCCAGAGGGGTGCTGAGGCCTCGCATCATTACCGTGCGCGGAAGAACCGCGATTATCCCTGTTCATATGCCTTACTCCGCCCCTCGTCTACTCTCAGTCCTAAGCTCGAACCCGACTGCTCATAAGGCCCACACGGTCGTACCGATATGACGTAGGAAGTCGGGGGTGTCCCGCAGGGCCGCAGCAAGGACGCTCATCCGGTCCAAACCTGCCAGGTAGGCGCTCGTTCCCTGGTAGAGGTATTCGTCGCCGTCGAGGTTGGCGCGGTGCACCACATCAGGCAGCTCCGGGGCTACAAAGCGGAAGAGCTGGAAGGGCTCGCCCATGCCCGGATACGGCCCAGCTTCGTGCGGCATGATCTGCAGCTGGATATGGGGCAGCTTCGCGGACTGGATGAGGTGCTCGATCTGGGGGCCCATGATGGCCGGCCCACCAACTGAGCGGCGAAGGGCTGTCTCGTCCAGGATCGTCCACAACGTGGCGGGTCCGGGTTTGGCAGCCAGGTAGTGCTCTTGCCGCTCGATGGTCAAGGCGACCCGACGCTCGATCTCCTCGTTGGACGCCTCGCCGTATCGGGCACGCAGCAGCGCCCGGGCGTAGTCCTCGGTCTGGAGCAAATCCGGAACCGACTGCGGCTCATACAACCTGAGCAGGCTCGCTGCCCCTTCAAGGCTTACGAAGAGTGCGAACGACTGGGGCAGTACATCGCGGAAGGCAGTCCACCATCCCGGTCGGTTTGCTGCCGCCACCTCGTCAAGGAACACTGCGATCTCGGCGTGGGGAACGCCGTAGAGGGTGAGGAGTTCCTTCACCAGAATCGGCTTGAGAGCGACCTCGAAGTTTTCCATGCGCCGGATCGCAGTGTCGTGCATGCCGAGCGCCTCGGCGGCCTGCTTGAACCCGACGCCTGCCCGCTCGCGCCTGGCCTTCAGCTTGTTGGCGAGCACGATCTGCGCTGCCGTGGCTTGCCTAGCTCCTGCCACAGTCCCTCCCCCCTTTGATCACTTAAGGCCGCAGTCTGCCACAGGAGGAACTGCGAATGCCAGAATGCGAATCGCATCGCGATACTTGCCGATCGCACTCGCCAGCGTAGATAGTTGATCTTCAGCCACTGCGCACGACGGAGATGGCTCAAATCCGCCCATGTGTCTGTCACTCAAGGGGAGTTGCACACTCAAGTCCGCGCTGCCCACACCACCTGATCCGAATGGAGCCATCGCCGTGTCAACTACGCCCGAGGGCACGCCAGGCCATCGCCCCGCACCCCTGCCGGGGAAGTGACCCCTCGCCACTGCCGCCCACGATGCGGGGTCTTGCCCAGCTCCTCGCCGAGACCGCCACGGAGCGGATCGTTTCCGGGCTTCGGGATGTATACCTGCGGGTGCCGGCACAGGAGCTGCTCTGGCGGCCGGATCCCATCGCGAAGTACCCCGAATCTCTTCCCGTGCTGTTCACCCCCGTCAGAGCCCCCATCACCGGGGATGTGGATATGCCCTGGCTTCCCGAACCCATCTTCACGACGCCGCCCCCGGCCGACCGCCGCGGCTGCAATCCCTAGCCCCAACAGGCACCGCGACCTCACCCACAGCGTCCAGGTGTACCCAGGTGACACGACCACCGGTTTGAGAACACAAACTGACGGCCCGATGGCCGTCCCACCTCAGGAGTTACTTATGAGCTTCAAGGACGCCCAGCTGTTCCCGCTCGACCCCCACACGCTCGACCTGGACGCCGAATCGGCCGAGCTACGCAAGCGGGGCCCCCTGGTGCCCATCGAGCTGCCCGGCGGTGTAGCCGCCTGGGTCACCACCGACTACGAGTCCGCCAGGACCGCCCTCAGCCACCCGCAACTGGGGAAGGCCATGACCCACTGGCGGGCCTGGATGGAAGGGGAGATCCCCAAGGACTGGCCCTTCTTGGGACTCGTCCGCGGCACGGGGATGCTGCACTCCGACGGTGACGACCACCGCCGGATACGCAAACTGGTGGCTCCCGCCTTTACCGGCGAGCGCATCGAAGCTCTGCAGCCGAAGATCGTCGGGGTAGCCGAGCGGCTCGTTGCAGACCTGGCTGCCACCGGCGCCGGTGAGATCGTCGACCTGCGCGAGCGCTTCGCCTACCCGCTCCCGATGCGAGTCATCTGCGAGTACATGGGCGTCGACGACAACAGCTCCGCGCGCCTGCGCCAGCCCTTCGACCGGCTGCTGATGGTCAGCACCCCCGAGGAAGCGGTCGCCGCGGAGGAGAGCATTCAGGTCGTCCTCCGCGAGCTCATCAGGTTCAAGCGTGCGAACCCGGGAACCGACCTGGGCACCGCTCTGATCCAGGCCCGCGACAACGATGACCGGCTCGATGAACAGGAGCTGGTGGACAATCTGCGCCTGGTCATCAGCGCCGGCCACGAGACCACAGTCAACCTGATCGCCTCCACCGTGAAGGCCCTGCTCGAAAACCCCGGCCAGCTCGCCCTCCTCCGGGACGGCACCTACCCCTGGTCCAGGGCCGTCGAGGAGGGTCTGCGGTACGCGGGCCCAGTGCGGTACGCCCTCATGCGCTACGCCGTCGAGGACACCACTATCGCGGGCGTCGTGATCCCCAAGGGGGACCCCGTGGTCGTCGCCCTGGCCGCCGCCGGCCGGGACCCGGGCAAGTGCCCGGCCGGGGAGGCGTCAATGGACAGCTTCGACATCACGCGGGCCCAGTCGCCGCACCTGGCTTTCGGCCACGGCGCCCATCACTGCCCCGGTACGGCTCTCGCCCGGGCCGAGGCTGAAGTGGCCCTGTCCACCCTGTTCGGGCGGTTCCCGGACCTGGCACTGGCCGATACCGACATTGCGCCGCTGCAGTCCATCGCACTTCAGGGCATCGGCAACCTGCCGGTCCACCTCAACGGCCGCCACGGCGGTTCCCCCACCGCGTAGGACTACGTTGCGGACCAGCACGGCCTTCGGGGCTGTCCAGTGGTCATCCACTGGACAGCCCCCGAGCACTGTGTACGATCAAGCGCCGTGGCCTTGGGCTTTGACCGGGAAGGTCAGCAGGTTCGGCAGCGGGAGACGACTTCCATCGGCACATGGTCCGGATGAGCCATGGCGGAGGCCGCTTCCCGAGGGGTGTGCCCCGGTACGGGCCGCAACTGCCAACGGGCCAGAACTGTCGCCAGGACGATCGTGGCCTCCGTCCAGGCGAAAGCGTCTCCGATGCATCGCCGGTTTCCAGAACCGAAGGGCACGAACGCGTCGCGAGGCAGGTCTGCGCGCCGCTCGGGCAGCCAGCGGTCCGGGTCGAACCGGCCGGGATTCTCGTACAGCGCCGGATCGCGATGCAGCGCGTACAGACTGAACGCGACCTCGGTTCCGGGGGGAATGGTGAATCCGCCGAGCTCTACCGGCTCGGTCGTCCGCCGCATCAGCAGCGTGACCCCGTGAAGGCGGATCACCTCGTCCAGCACCCGCCGGATTCCGGCCAGGCGAGGGACGTCCTCCATGGTCACGGGACGGGCTCCGACGACCTCGTCGACCTCGGCCATGAGCTGCTTCTCGACCTCGGGGTGGCTGGCGATCTCGTGAAAGGCCCAGGACAGCGTGGACGCTGTGGTTTCGGTGCCGGCGAAAAGGATCGTGACGAGCTCGTCCCGCACCTCGTCGTCGGTCAGCGCCTCACCCGTATCGGCGTCCCGCGCGGCCAGCAGCACGGACAGCAGGTCTGCCTGGTCAGGCTGCCCGGCCCGGCGGGTACTCGCGATGACGTCGTCGATGACCTGACGCATGCTCTGCGCGGCTGCGTCGAAGGCCCTGTTGGGAGGAATGGGCAGCCGGTCCAGCAGCTTGGGCGAGGCCGCCCGAAGCAGCATGTTCTTCAGGATTACAGGCAGGTCCCTGCGTACCGCTTCCACAGCCGGCCGGCCGATGTCGCTGGCGAACATCGTCTCGGCGACGATCTCGATGGCGAGTTCCCCCATCACCTGCTCTACGGCGATGCGCTGGCCGTGGTCCCAGGAGTCAGCAAGTGCGAGCGCGCGGCGGCTCATCGTGTCCGCGTAGCCGACGATGCGAGAGTGGTGAAAGTTCGGCTGAATCAGCCTGCGGTGCCTGCGGTGGACTTCGCCACCGGCCGTCGCCAGACCGTTGCCCACCAGGGTCCTTACCCGGTCGTACAGGCGGCCCTTCTCGAAGGCGCGAGCCTGCGTGACCGTGACATTGCGGACAAGGTCGGCGCTGGTAACGACATAGACCGGCAACGTGCCAAGGTCTACCCGGACCAGATCACCCACGTTCCGCAGCGACCGCAGGAACTCCAATGGCTGGCGCCCCAGCTTCCAGGCGTGCCCCAGCAGCGGCATCCCTCCAGGTGCGCGCGGGACAGCCTTCAACGGCAGTGACACGCCGAATCCTTTCTTCTACGCCGAGGTATGCGCGAACAGGGGGCGCATCGGGGTGAGGCGGTGCACGCTCGGGTGCGGGTCGGCGGGCAGCAGATCCCACCACCACGAGATGGCGGGGATGTCCAGAGGCTCAGGGCTGTCGTCACTCGGCGAGTCCACGAAGTATGTGGGCAGGCAGGCCGGATCCTCGGGGGTGGTGTAGCGCAGTGAGGAAATGCCCCAGTCCTGGGATCCGCGAATGAACGAGGCAAGGCTCTGCAGGTACTGCCGAAGCTGCGGGCTCGCCCCGTCCAGCAATGCATCCCACAGTCTCATGAAGGCGCACATCACCCGATCCCGCTGTGCGATCGCCACGGTCAGGGCACCGTCGGGGCTGATCCTGTACTCGCGTTCCAGTACGCGTAGGACGTTGAGGTAATAGCCGGTTGCCCGGCTCTCCTTGTGGTGGGAGACGATGTCGTTGTCCCAGGTGATGATGAATGAGGCCATCTCGGCGGCAGCCCGCACAGCTGGCTGGTCTCGCTCGTACGGCTGCAGTTCGTAGCCGTGCCCCATTTCCAGCAGGGGGAGCACCACCGTGGTCGCACCGTCGTAGAGACGCATCAGCGTGTAGTCGCTGAGCGAGGGAACGGTGCCCTCGCTTCGGTGGGATGCCTCCCACACCACGGAGAAGAAGTATTCCCTCAAGCTGTCGACCCAGCGCGTTGCCTGTCCCGCCGTGCCGTACCGCGAGACCCGGCGCCTAAGGTCGCGCAGGCCGCGGGCGAGGGGGTCATCGAGCAGCATCGGAGCTTCCGGGTTCTGTGCCACCCGCAGCAGCCGGTGCAGGACAGCGGTCAACTCTCCCGGTCTTCGCCCCAGTGAGCCTTCTTCGCAGAATCCGTCGTCCACTCCGAAAAGCCAGAAGACGAAGTCGGAGAGCAGGGCGACGACCTCTTCGTGGCCTGCGGGCAGGATCCGGGCCGAGAACGTGCCGATGTCGTGCATGACGAGCCTGCCCCGCAGTTCCTCGGAGCCGATCCCGAAAGCCTGAGCCCAGTCGACGGTCTGGGCGTCGATAGCCGCGTGACGCGGATGGATGGCCGGCGGAATGGGGGCATACGTTGGCGGAACTATGAGCTCGGGTCCTTGCCTCACTCTTGAGCACCTCTCAGCCGTCCAACCGAAACACCCCTGGCCCACACAAAGGCGGCGTGGAGTGTGCCTGAGGCACCGCACCACGCCTTGCAAGAGTGATCAACATCCCGGCGCATGCTACCCACCGGAATCGGCCCATCCAATAGGGCCTTTCCGTGGTACGCCGCGGCGGGGGCCGCACGACGATGCGGCGAGCCTCCCACGTGCAGCGAGACTCAAGGCCCGGCCCCGGCCGGACAGTTCATTCCGGGGTAAGCGGAGACAGCGACGGGTCCTCTCCTGCAGCCGTCTGCTGATCAGGAGAGGACCCGCTGGCCCTCACATGTCCGAGGGCGATGGGACGGCTAGCGCCACGGAAGCAGGGACTTCCACCAGGAGCGACGCACGGGCTGCTGTCCGCCCGCGACAGGCGACCCGTCGGGGGTGGCTGTGGCAGCGACGGGCGGCCGGACCTGGGACTGTGCGGCAGCGCTTTCGGATGCTGGTGCGCGCCGGGCCTGGAACGTGACGGGCAGCGTGTCGACACGCTGAGAGACCCAGGAGGTGCTTGAGCTGAGCTCTTCCTCAGGGACCCGGAGCGCCAGACCGGGCAGCTCCGTCAGGAGGGTGTCGATCGCCTCAGCCGCGATTGCCCGGCCGACGTCCTGGCCAGGGCATTCGTGAGGGCCGCTGCTGAATGCCAGATGGGACCGATTCCCGTGAACCGGGGCGGAGAGGTTGGGGCGAACCTCCTTGTCAACGTTGCCGGCCGCCACACCGAGTAGCAGCATGTCGCCCTTCTTGATCTCCTGGCCGCCGAGGGTCGTGTCGCCCGTGGCCCAGCGGCCGGGTACGACGGAGAGGGGCGGCGCGTCCCACAGAACCTGCTCCAGTGCGTCAGCCAGCGTCATGTGGCCGCCGGCCAAGTTCGCGCGGAATCGGGGGTCGGTCAGCACCATCCGGAGGGTGTTGGCGATCAGGTTGACCGTGGTCTCGTTCGAGGCGACCAGAACGAGCCGCAGGTGCTCCATGACCTCGTCGTCAGTCAGACCGGACTCGTGACTTATCAGCCAGCTGGCGAGGTCTCGGCCTGGTGCGGCCTTCTTGCGCTTGACCAGGTCGCGCAGCGTGTCGACAAGGAAGTCGTTGCTGGCGAGCGCGGTCTCGGTGCCCTTCATCAGGTCCAGGCACGCGCTCACAAGGCGAGGGCCGTTCTCCTCAGGCATTCCGAGGAGCTGTGTCATCACGAGCATGGGGAGCTGTTCGGCGTACTGCGGTATCAGGTCGGCCTCGCCGGATGCGGCGAACTCAGCCACCAGCTGCTTTGTGTGGCGAACCACGTAGCGGCGAACCCCGCGTCGGTCGAACTTTTCCAGGCTGTCGGTGACTGCGCCACGCAGTCGCGCGTGCTCTGCCCCGTCAGCAAACACGCAGAGCGGCTGCCACGCGAGTGTCGGGCCTAGCGGAGAGTCAGGGGCGACTCGCCCTTCCAGGAACATGTTCCATCGGCGCGAGTCGCGGGAGTAGAGCGAGGAGGTGCGCATCACGTCGAGGTTCTCACGGTGCCCCAGCACCAGCCACGCAGGAAGGTCCCCGTGCAGCAGCACTGGCGCCACAGGGCCGTGCTGCTCGCGAAGCCGCTCGTAGAGCGCCGCCGGGTTCTTCTCCGCCTCGGGTCCATAAAGGCGGTGTATGCCTGAAGCGCCCTGGCCATGTGCAGGACAGCCCGGGGGCGGCACGAGTCGGGCACCGTCGCTGGGGTGTTCTGGGCGCATGGTAGTCACAAGGCCTCCGAAGCCGTGGTCAACAAGAAAAGGGGCGCTAGAACGCAGCCAGATGGTCCGGCGGTCGTATATGCCCCTGAGCCGCACGCAGCATATCTCTGGAAAAAATCAGCCAGACAGGGGGATGGTTTGAGACGCGGCTCGTAACTGTGCTACCACGCTGGAGAGTTGTGACATCAGCGCCGCTTCTCCGCCTCCCCGCTGCGTCGGGACAGTGAGGGCCCGCCGCCAGCGGCCTGACCGTCACTTCCCGTCGCATGTCAGGCAGCTGGAGGTGAAGGAGGTGTCTGAGCAGCGGGGGAATGCAAGGCAGCCAGCTCTAGGAGGATGTCGCGCGCAGCATCATGGTCGCCAGGCTCTCCTCGCCGCAGCTGCGACAGAACCCGGGCCTGCCCTTCAGCGTCAACGCGTTGCACCGCGTTAAGAAACGCGGCCACCAGCTCAAAGACGACGTCGCCGCGGGAGGTGCCAGACGCTCGCCTTTGGGTCGGCGAAATGATTCGCTCGCGCATAGCTTCAAACTGGGCTGGCGTGAAGGCGGTGTCGGCCGTCACCCTTGCGAAGGCGTTTCGGGCATTGCTCCCAGCGTTCTCGACAATGTCCTCAGCCAGCAGGAACAGTACGTGGTCCGCGCCCAGGCTCCCCCATCGGGAGACGACGGTCCGATGAAACAGCTCTGCGACACGCCTATCGTTGCAGCCCACCATGTCCTGCACGACGGACTGAATCTTGGTGCGGTCGTACCAGCCGAGTTCCATCGGGAGGACCTCCTACCTCGGAGTTGGGGGGCCTGCGTCAACGCGGCCCGAGGCACGCGTGATCTGTTCGGTCAGATTACATTCCGGTACCTGCTCCGATGAGACGAGGTCGCGGCTCGGCTCCGTGGCCTGTCAGTGCTCAACCTCCCAGCCGAGGGCTTCTGCTACGACCTGGAAGCCGAGCCCCAGCGTGAAACAGACGCCGAGATGGTTGGAGGAAAGCCGACTGCCGATCTCTTCGAGATGGTCTCTCAGGGTTCCCGGTTCGAAACACTCGGGCACGCCACGCCAGGGCACGCGGTGCCCTGGGCGCTCTAGCCTCTGGGTCACGAACGTGACGGCATAAGCGATCACCGACACCCAAATTTCCTCGACGAAGTACTCATCGTCGGAGGCCACACCGAAGGGAGCGCCCGATTCCAGATCTGCCGCCAGTCGGGTGGCGTATGTCTCGCGCAGGTCGGGGTGAGCTCTTTCGACCGCCTGGACCACCGCGTGGAGGCTGGCTCCGGGACCGAGCTCCGCGAGTGCGGCCGGCCGCGAGTGCAGCGGCAGCCAGATCCAGAACTGTCCGGGATCTACCCAGCCCGCGGAGGGAGGGCGGGAGGCATCAACGTCTCCCAAGCGGGCGGCGAAGGCCTCACCCCCCGCGCACGCCAGTAGCGCTGCCACTGCTGTCCAGGCGGCTGGGGCCGACAGGTCCTCAACAAGAAGGCGGTCAATTCCGAAGGCCAGCTCGGCAGACTCCACCGGTGCGAAGAGTTCTTCTTCGAAGACGCAGGCCGGGCATACCTTCAACGCGTCGCAGTCGGTAGGCGCGAGGAGGTGCCGAGCTGGGTAGGAGTCGGCGCATAAGGCACACCGAGCGTCTCCCGGGGTCTCGGCCATCTTCCGTGCTCGTGCCGAGGCGAGGGCTGCGGCGGGCGCTTGAGTCTCTGCGTGGGGCACGGAGGGCGTCCCGGTCGTCTTGTCTGGCATCGTCTGACTGTGATCCGGGCGGGGGGTGGAGTTTCGATCGTACAAGGGTTTGCGGCCGGCCGTCCGCAACGATCTACCCCGCGAGCCCGACAGCGCATGCTGAGCGAGGGCACCGGCGCTCCACAGGGCTTCGCGGAGGTCGATGCCGAAGCCGGTGAGGGCGCTGGCGGTTGCGAGGGCCTCGTAGGCACTGGCCAGAAGGCGGGTGCGGCGGGCGAGGTCGTCGAGGCTGGTGTACGGGCGGCCGGTCACGACCTGCTGAGCGGTTTCGGTGGTGAGGAGGTTCACTAGCAAGCGGTTCGGCAAGGCCCTGAGTATCACGCTCAACTCGGTGGTGTTCCGCTCCAGCGGACAGGACCTGACCACCGCCGGCACCTACATCGAAATGACCTCCCGCCTCCTCGAACCCACCCTCCTTGCCCTGGCTGCCCTTGCCGTACGCGGACGCATCAAACGCTGACCACCCCTGGCAGGTGTTCAGCGAGTCGAACACACAACGGCTACTCGTTCGAACCGGCGATCCCCGAGGGCCCTCATGCCCAGATGACCCGACCGCGACAGCATGCACACGACGCCGACAGCATGAAGACGAAGCCTCACCCCGGAGAGCGAACGGAACCAGCCTCTTCGTACGCATCCTGGACGTCGCCGCCGTGCTCATCCTGAGTGTCCGGCAACACCCCTTATGCCAACCCGAGATCCCGCTCGGGCTGCCGAAGTGGCCCACCCCTGTACGTGGCCGTCCGCAGTGGAGGTACGTTCGACGGTGGGGGTGTGGTCCTGGCCACCAGAGGCCGCGACGGGGGCCGCACCCCTGCGCCCCGCCTCGGAGATCCTGCTGTCGGCTCCCTACTCGGCCCTTCCTGTCCCCGCAGGTCTGCAATGCTGATCCCATGGCGACTGCCCGCCTTCACTGGACTGATCTTCCGCAGCCCCTCCAGGCAGGGATCGAGGCGAGAACCGGCCCGATCCGGCGGGCCGACACCGTCGCGGGCGGCTTCAACAGCGAGATCGCCGTCCGGCTGGATCCGAGAGCGGATCCGTCTTTGTGAAGGGTCTGCGCGACGACCATCCCCGGGCTTGGACTCAAGCCCGTGAAGCAGCCGTGGCCCCGCACACCAGGTCACTCTCCCCAGCCCTTCTGTGGCGCCTGGAATCCGATGGTTGGGACCTCCTCGGTTTCGACTTCGTCGACGATGGGCGTCACGCGGACTACACGGCGGGCTCACCCGACCTGCCGCTGCTGGCCGACGCGCTCACCGTGCTCGCCGAGATCCCTGCGCCCGCGGTCAATTTGAAGCGCGCCGAGGACCGGTGGGCGGCCTACATCCCCGAACCCGCCCACCGTGCTGCCCTGGCCGGCGGGCAACTCGCGCACACGGACTTCAACCCGGAGAACGTGATCATCACGCCAGGTCGCAAGGCCGTGCTGGTCGACTGGGCCTGGAGCACCACCGCTGCCCCCTGGCTTGATCCGGCCCTGGGGTGCATCTGGTTAATCGCCACCGGCCGCCAGCACCCCGCTGAGGCCGAACAGTGGGCGTCGCGGATACCGTCATGGCTCACTGTACCCCCCGACGCGCTGACCGCGTTCGCGCGGGCCAATGCCCGGCTGTGGACCGAGATCGCGAAGAACAACCCCGGTAGCTGGTCGAACTCCCTGCGTGACGCGGCGAATCGGTACGCGGTGTTCCGCGGCGGCGTCTGATAGTGAGCGGCATGCACGGTCCCCCACCACCCCATACCGATCCCGATTCGGACCACCGGCTGTGCGGAATCTGACCCGCCCTACACTGCCCGCGCAATGGATTCGTCGTGTACGACCGGCCATGCCGCGAGGCTCCATTCGATCCACGCGACGGACACCGGTACGCCCTCGACGGGAAGCCGGCCTGCGTCCATGCGCACAAGATCGGCCTGCCGCCCGACCGAACCGCAGCCCTGCACGTGCCCGCGCCTGCCGACGCCACGCCGTCCCCTGGTCCCCGCTGGTGGCGGTGGTGGCGCTGATTGCCGCTGAGGGTGCTGGGCAGGTATGTCTCTCTCACGGGAATGGACAGCCTGACCAGCCGTACGGCCGCGCGAGGGAACACAGATGCGCGCCGCCACCGTCCCGTTCGCGCCGGGGAACGAGTTGGCTATGACACCCCTCACTCTGCCGCTCCCCCTGGCCCTGTGCAAGCCAGTCGATCACGTGCGCAGCTCGCCGAATCACGTCATGGAGCCGAAACTGGACGGGTGGCGCTGTCAGGTCCATGCTGGCGCCGGGCGTCTGTGGAGCCGGCACGGCACGGACCTCACAGACCGCTTCAGCGATATCGCTCGGGCTACACGTGAACTTCCCGACTGTGTCCTGGACGGCGAGCTCGTCGCGGTCTTGAAGACCGGTGAAGTCGACTTCACCCGCCTCCAGACACGTTCCTCCCGTGGCCCTCGCCCAGGCGCCGACTTCTCCGTCCACCTCGCGCTGTTCGACGCCCTGGCCATTGGCGACACCGATCTCCGCCCGCGCTCCTACCGCGAGCGACGCGCGCAGTTGCTGGACCTCCTGGAGGACGGGCCGCCATCGATCCGACCCGTGCCGGTCACCAGGGACGTAGATGCGGCCCTCGCCTGGGTCGGCGGCCCGCTCGCAGTTGAAGGCGTAGTGATGAAGCCCGACCGCGCCTACGCGGCTGGCCATGCCTCGGGGTGGGAGAAGTGGCGTCGAATGCACACGAGTGAGGCCGTCGTCCTCGGAGTCAGCGGCCGCACTCCCGGTACGCAGTGTCTGGTCCTCGGGCTCCCTGGCATCGGCGGGCGCCTGCGCGCGGTCGGGGTCAGCCTCCCCCTTGCCCAGAGCGTGCGCCGGGATCTCGTCGCGCAGTTGCACCCGACGGGCGAAGCGGAGACGCAGCTGCCCGGAACGGTCGGGGGCCTGCCCGGCGCGGATCCCGTCCGGTATCTCCCGGTGGTGGCTGACGTCGTGGTGGAGATCGAGGCGGATCAGCTCCGCCCCCGTGAGTACGGTCGCTTCCGGCACCGGCCGCGTGTTCTTCGCATAAGAGGTGACCTGGCGGTCGACGACCTACCGACCCCGCTGTAGGTCCTGCTGGCTGACAAGCTGGTGCACCGCGCAGGTCGCATGGGTGCGGGCAGGTCGGCGCCATCGAGGACCTGCGCCGCACCCCTATGGACCTGGCGACCGCCCAGGGCGACCGGGCGTGTTATGGACGACGTCACTGCCGCAGTCGTCCGACTCGAGGTTACGAGCCGGCTTCAACCATCCGGTTGTGCGCGGCGAGGACCGCCGCGTCGTCAAGGAGTAGCTCGCGCGCCGACCGCGCGGCGGAACCGCGGTCCGCCGGACCCCTTGCACCCGTTCCGCAGGGCGGGAGACCTTTGGGGGTTGCGCGACGGGTTCTCCCGCCAGGCGGGACCTCCGCCGCCTCGCAGTCCCGCGGAGGCTACGGCCGCGCGTAGATGGGATGGCCCCTCGCCGCCGATCCGTGTGGAGCCAGAACCGTGATCACACACCCAGCCCCGAACCGCTCCTCCCAAGGCAGCTCCGCCAACGGTGCCCAAGCCGACGAGCTGACCGTGGCTGAACCCGGCCCCAGCTCCCCGTGAAGGAGGCGGGCGCGTCCATGCGGCGCCATGAAGGTCTTCTCCTTGCCTACGACAGCGGCACCAACGCCATCGTGCGGATCACCGATCAGGAACCCGACTACTGGACCACACGGGCCTACAGCGGCACCCAGCAGATCATCTGCCTGCTGTGCGCCTACGGCTACGACATCCCCGAGCAGCTGAGAGTCCCGCTGGTCCACAAGGGCAAGATCGGCGGGCAAGTGCGGCGGCATTGGGCGCACCCGCCCGGCAGCGGGCCCGAGAGCGGGCACTCCCCGGAGTCGGTGTGGCACCTGCACGCCAAGCTCCTCGCCGCCCAGTGGGCAAGGACGCTGCCGAACGTTGCCGAGGCAGCGCTGGAGATACCCACCGCCGACAGGACCAGACGCAGCGATGTCCTGGTCACCCTCACCAGCGGCGCGCGCCTCGCTCTGGAGCCGCACTGCTATGAGCGAACCGACCGCGAGTGGCAGCAATGGCTCTCCGACCACGCGACCGCAGGGATCACGCCAGTGCTACTGCTGCACCCGGACCTGGCGCCGGCACACGTGCTCTGGGCCAAGGGACACGCCCAGGTATGGCAGCTGCACCTGATGATCACCGAGGCCGGAGACTTTGCGAAGCTCGCGGCGTTCATGGGCGGCGGGCACACGAGGACCGGCACATGGTGGGAGGGCTCTCTCGCTTCTTACGCGCCCCACTGGCCTCCGTGCCCGGGCGACACGGTGACCGTGACCGACGGGTTTCCGTTGTCCAGGTTGGGGCTGTACGAGGATGGCATCCGCTCCGCGGATCTGGACGGGCTGATCGCGCAGGGGCGGGCTCTCATCAAGGGAGAGGCCGCGGCCGTGCGCAGGCGTGTCGAGTCGGAGATCCGCGGTGAACGGCGTCAGCTGAAGCGCCTGGAGCGGAGGATCCGGCCGCTGCTGGCGGTTGAGGTGATGAGTAGGGTCCAGTACCAGCAGACTGTGGCCCTGGTCTGGGAGTGGCTCAGTGCGCACGGCCTGCCGGTGCGCAAGGAACCTCCGCGCTGGGCAGGGGATATGGCGCCGCTGTGCGAGCGGGCGTCTGGACATGTCGGCCAGCTCGGGCCGTTCAGCCAGCCGGTGGCGGAACAGGTGTGCCGTCACACGGCACGAGGCGGCCGGGCGCTGTCGGCTGATGCCTCGGACAGGCGGGTCCGTCTGGCGGCGACAGTCAACCTGCAGGCCGCTCTCACTGTCATCGCGCTCCACCAGGGTCTGGAACAGGTTGGCCAGCTTCAGGTGGCAGCGCCCGACGAGGCACATGCGCGTGCCCGCTCCGCGCCTGTTGTCGCGCCCGGGCCAGCAGGTGTGTGCGGATGCGGCGATCCGCGGCTGACCGCACGCATCGAGGAGCGGGAGTACCTGGCCATGCCCAGCGCACAGTTCGGCCCCGTATCAGCGCTGTACAGAGCGTGGTGCCGATCGTGCGGCGGTGCCTACAACCAGCCCTGGCGGCGTGTCCTCGGTGCTTAACCGGCCCCTGGACATCAGCCTCGGGGGCACAGTCGGCGGACCCGCCCGCTGCGGCGCAGGGCCGACGGCCGCCGCAGGCTGACGTGTCCGGTGGCGCAGCGAATGAGGTGCGGGGCGTGGACACCGAGCCAGCCGGACTCGAGGAGAACTGCGCCGGCGTTCGATAAGTGTTCCAGGAAGGCGGCCGACGAGGCGGCCGGGTCCTTGCGCGCGCTGGTTCGGCACAGGCCCTGCCCCTGCTGGATGTTGGACGGGCGTGGGGTGCACAGGTGACCGGCCGGGCAGCGGACACGGTGAGGGGTGGAGTTGCCGAGCCAGGGCCGGTTCGAGGAACTGCGCGCCAGCTTCGGCAAGACGGGCACGGAAGGCCGCTTCCGCGCGTAAGGAGTGGGCGGGGCTGTGGTGCACGGGGATCCCCCGGGGCGATCCTGCTGACGAGCAGATTCGAGACCTCGGTCATTTCACCGGAATCCGCACCCCGGCCGCCACTGCCGCCCGTCGGCATCCTGCCCGAACCCCGACCAACTCGGCCCTCACATCCGCACCGGTGGACGCGCCAACGGCCACGGTGGCCTGGACGGAGGCCTCGCGGAGCTCGTGGCGGGCGGTGTCGGCGTCGCCTGACAAACCGGTGCAGTCGGCAGCATCAGCAACGGCTTCCAAGAGCAGCGCGACCTCGCGCGGGCCGTGCGGCCGGTCGCGTACGTGCACGCCGAGAAGCCGGGGTGCCCACGCCGCCAGCTGGGCCCGGATGTCCTCACAGAGCCGGGCAACGCCGTCCGTGGACGCCGCCCAGACGACGACGTCGTCCATACCCACCATGGTGGCCGCCGCCACCGACAACGCGTGGTCCTCTGGGCGTCAACCGGCCGCGTCGCGCGCCAGTCACGGGATGCTGACGCAGATGTTTCGCCCGCCGGCTGCGGCCTGGGCAAGGCGGGGGCAGCGCGCCGGGTAAGCCCGTCAGTTCGAGGCGGGCCCCCGCCCCGTCGGAACGAGAATGCCCGACCCTCGTGAAGGGCCGGGCGTTGCCGTCTCGATACTTCAGGCCGCCGGAGCGCGCGAGACCGAGCCCTTACGGGCGGACGGGGTCTGCGGTCACCGCCTCCTTCACGTAAGAAGGCAGCACCAGGCTGGTGCGCAGGGCCTGCGCGACCACGGCGAGCAGATCCTCCCCCTCGACCCCGGCTGGTGCGGCGCCGCGGATCTGGGTCCAGGCCTGTGTCGCCCGCACGGCGAGCGCGAGGATCGTCTCCGGAGAGACGAGATAGAGGTGTGTTTCTGCGGCGGGGACCGCCAGGTCGGAGACGATGCCCTTCGGTGAGGCGATGACGCTGATGCTGTCGGTCGGCGGCTCATCGACATGCTGGTCCGCTGCAAGCTGCCGCAGATGGCTGTTGGTCTGCCGGATGTCGTTCAGGCTGATCCCGCCCTCGGACTTCTGCTCGCTCTTGGCCTCGACGGTCAGCCAACAGGAGGGCCACAGCCACGCCGCGTCCTCGCGGCCCTGGCCCGTCGGCTTGAACGAGCGAGCCCCCAGCAGTTCCCCAAGGGAGGCGAGGCCCTGCTCGTACTTGGTCGACTTCTGGTTGCCGAGGTTGGCCAGCATCTCGTTGGCGAAAGCATCGAACTTGGCGGCCGTCCTCAGCTTCGGTGACGACCGGTAGGCCTGGGCGACGGCGGCCACGGCCTCGCTGTCCAGGACGCCGAGCTCGGGCTCGGCGTCCGCGTGGCCCTCGATCTCCCGCAGCCACGTGGTACCGATGGCGGCCTTTCGGGCTCGTCCCAGCAGTTGCTCGGCGCGCGCGGGCGCCGCGGGCGCACCGGTGGCCAGTCGGGCCCACGCGGAGCCGAGGTAGGCCCACATCGCTTGGTAGGGGCGCAGTTCTTCGCCGGTCAGGAGGTTGAGGGCCTGTACCGCGCTCTGGGAGGCGGCATCCCAGTCCTCCAGCCAGGCGGCTTGCCAGGCCTTGACCTCGTGCTCGGCGCTGTCGGCCAGCTTGTCCACGTAGGCGGGGTCCTGTTTGGTGCACTCGGAGCGGCGCTCGACGATGTCCGGTTCGGCGTCCTCCTGCCAGATCTGGTCGCGGTTCAGGGCGCTGTGCGCCAGGGCGACGAGTTCCGACGGGGTGACCTGGCTGTTGTCACGGCCGAAGGCGATTTCGGCCTGGAGCTCGGGAGGGAGGCCTTCCCGGACGTCGAGGCGGGAGAGGAAGCGCTGGAGTTCGCGCCCGGTGACGATGACCAGGGCGAAGTCACGCGGTCCGCGGGTGCAGCGGCCAGCGCCCTGGATGATGCGGGTGCGGACCCGCTCCAGCGCGACACGGCCAGCGCGCAGCCGGGTCTGGAGGAACTGGTCTTGGAGGTGGAGGGCGTTGGGGAGGCCGTGCATCAGGATGACGCTGCACGACTCGTCGGGGAGGTCCATGCCGTCGAATCGGCTCGGGGCGAGCAGCATGCCGCGGTCGGCGTCCTTGAACGGCTGGAGCCCGTCCACGGTGTCCCCGGGCTGGAACCGCTCGGTGGGGGGAGCACCCAGGGTGTCGGCGATCATGGTGGCCGATTTCCTGTCAGGCGTCAGCACCACGCTCTTGCCACGCAGGCCGATCAGCCGGCCCACCAGGCCGCCCTTGGTCTCGGGGGCGGCGGGCGACTCGGCGGGAGCCGGCTGATCGGCGTCAGCGGCGTGCAGACCGGCGGGGCCGAAGGGGTCCTCGGTCGATTCGGCCAGGTCAGGGAAGACGAAGAAGCGGCGGCCGCTGCCGATGTTCTCCCACTCAGGGGGCGCCGGAATCCTGCTGATCTTCAGCCGGCCGAAGGCCCGCTCCAGTTCACCGCCTTCACCGAGGGTCGCTGAGAGGTAGATCCGCTGCTGGGGGCCGGTGAATGGGTCGTGGGCGAAGGTCGGGGGGATCATCGGCCGGATGTACCAGCCCTGCGGGCTGACGTAGAACAGGCAGGCGCGCAGGTGCGAGCGGATCATCTTGAACCGGTACGAGGCGTTGCCGGACAGGGTCGACAGGACCCTGTCCAGGTCGGAGGCGTGCTTGGCCACCGCCGTCGTCGGCACCAGCCGTACCTCCGTGCCGCTGTTCCGGTCGGTCAGCCGGGTCACCAGGTGGGGGTCGAGGTCGTCGCCGAAGACGTCCAGCAGCGAGGTGAACTGGTCAACCGTGGCAGGGATCTCCACCGCCCAGGCGTCTGCGACGTAGTTCTCGGCGGCGTGCGCGTCGTCGAACAGCAGGCTCTGTGCGTCGGGGAAGGCCGGGTTGGTGTTGAACACGTGGCTGTAGACGGTGACGGCCACCACGTCAGCGCCCTCGTAGCGGGCCAGGTCCTGGTCGGAGAAGTGGGAGCGCCCGCCGATGAACAGGGCGGCGGGTACGCCCTGGGCGCGGGCGGCCGTCCAGACCTGGTGGGCGAGCTGCTTGGTCGGGCAGGCGTACACCGAGCGGTGCTTGAAGTGGCGCCGCCTCCAGTCGGCGAGCAGCAGTCCGACCAGCGTCTTGCCCGAGCCGGTCGGGAGCTCCAGGGCGACGTCCGGCTTGTTCAGGACCTGGGGCGAGACGTAGGCGCGCAGCATGTCGGCCTGGTGAGACCACAGCGCGCCGTGGCTGGTTGTCGTCCGCGGGAGTGTACCGAACAGTGCCTCCGGTGTTGGCGGCGCTGTCACCTGCTTCGCCCGTTGCCGGAACCGGACTGGCTGCTTGCTGTCGTCCACGCTGACCCCCTCGGCGCCGGATGGCCGACGCGCACGTACTGCTCGACGCAGTGATCGTAGTCCCGTCTCTCTCGGCCGTCGGCGAAACATCAGATGACGGGAGTCTCGGGCAGCTCAGGGCTCAGTGACGCCGAGTTCTCGGGCGGCAGGCAGATCGAGCAGGCTTCGACCTGGGGCTGGCGGAGGGCGTCGAGCGCCTGCTCCTGGGTGGTGGGCCGCGTGCGGCCTGATGCGAGGCGGCAGTCCGCGGTGTGGAGGAGCATGCGCGACTGCCCTTTGCCGATGGGGTACTCCAGCTTCCACGTGAGCGGGGTGACGATCGGTCCCGTCCGGGCGGCTTCGGTGACGCGGTCCCGTCGCTCGATCTCCGCGATGCGGCCGCGGATCAGCTCCAGCAGTACCAGGCACCACCGCTCCAGCGTCCGCAGGCGCTCGACGTCGGGCGGGAGCAGCAGTTGAGGTCGCGGTCGGCGGACATGCTCTACGCCTCCCTGGGTGGCTGGAGGCGGCCTGCGGAGGTGCCGGTCGTCCTGGCCGACGGCTCCGTGCGGCCCGGCGGTGGGCGGCCGGGAGGGCAGGGCCGGGGCAGGGGTCGGTAGATCACCTCAGTATCGTACTGTGACCGAGGGCCATTGTTGGCGGATCATGCTCACCCTGGTGCAGGTCAGCGACATACGGAGGAAGCGGGTTGGCGGATCTTGAGGGCGATAGTTGGCGGATCATGCCACCGCAACCTCAGAGGACGAGCGCATCACCGCAGGTGGGTGCCTTGGCCGTCGACCGAGTATCAAGATCGGCCATCACTCCGCCGGCGATGAATCCGAGTGACGGCAAACGTGGTCCTGACCTAGCGTTCTGCCCATGACCTCTTTCGACGACGGCACTGACGTCAGGTCCCGCGTGACCATCCGCTGCCAGGACAGCGCGTCCATCGGCGTGACGTTCTGCGACCGGTTCAGCTTCGACGCAGACTCAGTTCACTATGCCGTCGAGCTGGAGGCCCCGGGTCTGACCGCACGTGTCAACGAGGTCGTCGCCTGGATCTGGGACAGGGATCTCGCCCCGTTCCTGGAAGGGCTCGCCGACGACTACCGAGGATGGGACGGCGAACGGAGCTGGCAGACCGACGACCGGGACTTAGCGGTGTCGGCCGTCTTCCGCTCCGGCGGGTACGTCGGACTAACCTGGACCCTGCGCCCCTGGCCGAAGGCCGCGGGCGGCTGGGGCGCATCAGTGACCACCTGGCTGGAGGCGGGCGAGCAGATGGCTTCCTTGGCTTCCGACATCCGGCAATTCCTCGCCGGAGAGCAGTAGTGACATCCGGCTCGGGGAACCGCATCAGCTGGACGCTGGGGAACACGGATGGGCCGACATCTGGTGGGCGACTCTCTGTACGAGCACGTATGTGAAGGCTCGCGGTGTTCTTGGTGGACATGAGTGTTGATCTTGGTGGGCAGTCTGAGTGGTCAGTGCTCGGGTCCCTCGTGGGGTGCGATGATCGGTCCGTGTCTGAGGAAATATCGCGCTGGTATCGGGGCCGTTTGGTCGTGGGGCCGTTCAGGTCGTTCGAAGTCGATGAGCTGGGGCGTCTCGAGCAGGAGGTTGGGTTGCCTCTGCCGGCGTCATATCGGTCGTTCCTGGAGGCCGCGGGCGGTAAGAGCCTCACCTATTCGGTCCGCCTGCCGGATTGTGAACCGGAGCCGTTGCAGCGTTTCGACGATCTCCACCAACTTGGCCGCGACCGCGATGGAGACTACGGCTGGGGCACGTTGCTCGGCGAATACCGCCGCAGTCGTGAAGGGTGGCTCGCCGATGAAGTCTCGCTCACGGGCCTTCTGCCGATTGCCCGCAACGGCGGTAGCGACACCCTGTTCCTGGACCTGAATCCCGCTACCCACGGTCAGCTTCACGCCTTCGTACATGGCATCTCTTGGCCCGGATACCTGTCGAAAGGCGTCTTCACCAAGGTTGCTGACGGCTTCGACGCCTACCTCGACAGTCTGGTCATCGATCCGGAGTTGGCGGCGGACGCGTGGGCTGATATCGCCGACAGCGACTCTACCGACCCGTGGCGGCGGACCGTCGAGGAGTGGCTGGACAAGGACTTGCCGGATTGGCGTGCCGAATTCGGGACCGCGGCCCCTCCAGGCATGTGAGGTCACCCGGACTTTAGGCCAGTGATCGGGCGATCCGAGCATGATCACCGGTCCATTTGCAGAGGGTCCGTCTGATCGTTGCAGGGGCCGGGCGGAGGTGAAGGTGCTGTCGGGGACTCGGACGTGCTGCTGGTGGAGCGGCAGCTCCGGCATGGCCGACATAGGCGTGGCCTCGCCGTCTTCATCGCAGAACGCGGGTTCGGGGACGTACAGCCGGAAACGCAACCGCTCAAGCTGCTTGGAGGTTCCGTGGGATCCAGAGACGCCGACATTGACTTCACCTTCACGCGACCGACCACCGTGCGCGCGCTTCTGGACGCCCTGATCGCAACGGGTTGGTCCGCCGTGGTACCGGTCGGCCACGTTGCATACATGCTCAACGACGGGGACGACTCGTACGAGTGGTACGACAGCAAACCCGAGCTCATCGACGAGGCGCTGGCGGTGCTCGACGCGACAGCCAACCTGCCGTACACCGTGGCCCTCAACGTCTACCACGCGGAGGCGAAGACGGGTGGCATGCTCATGTTCCACCCCGGTCGAACGGATGTCTCCTTCGTGCCCAGCATTGAACGTCGGCTCGTTCCCTCGGCACCGCAATTCACCGACCTTGCCTGGTACCTGCACGCGCTCGTCCCTGCCCTCATTACAGCGGGACTCAGGGGGTACGAGGCGCGCGAGGTGCGCTACTGAAGGTGTCGGCTCAGCCGGTGTCCGCAGTGGTGAGCCTCGTGGAGGAAGGCGCCTCGATTCCGGTTGCGGAGGCGGCGATCTCGGCGATGCGTTGAAGTGCGTCTTGGTACGCGGCCGCGTTGCCTGGCACCTTCTGCCAGGCGCGGATGGTGACGGTCGCGGACTGTAGGGCGCCGGGGCTGATGCCGAGGTAGCGGGCGGCTGCGGCGCGGGATCCGCCGCGGGCCATCTGGACGAGGCGGATCGCAGCGTCTCGGCGCAGTTGTCTTGCGGGCGCGTCCAGTTCGTCGAGTGGCCAGGCCCAGGCATACGGCATGATCTGCGGGATCTTCTTCGGGTCGAGCAGGCCATGGTGGGTCGGGGGCTGGGGGAAGAGCGAGGGCGGACCGACACCGGTTCCGTGGCGCAGGTGGCTACTCTCGCCAATGGCGGCGTTCATGCCTGGTGAGCAGTGTGGGGCGAGGCGTTTCAATCGTCGGTATCCGGCACGGCTGGAGGGAAGCCGAGACAGAACGTGGGCGAGGACTTTCTGGCCGCCCGGGTCGTCGAGGATCTGGACGACGAGGGCCATCAGGGCAGCCGCCCGCAACGGATCGCCAGGTGGATGGTCAACGGAGCGAGCCAGCCAGCCGTCCCCTTGAGGTCCGGCTCGCTCGGCAGGTGCTCGGTTCAGGGTCTCGGCGTGAGCGGCGACCGCATCCAAGTGTCCAGCACCGGTGAAGACTTCCGCTGTGGCCGGCCAGGTGCTGCAGATGGCGAGCGTCGTGGCACGGATGTCGTTGAGGAACCGCTGGGGTGAAGTAGGGCGGCCCAGGCTTTCGGCATCCTGGCCAGCCCCGGAGCGGGCGGCCGCGGCCAGCCGGTGTTGAGCGTGCACCATTGCCTCGGTCGGGCCTTCGCCGGTGGCGGATGGATGGTCGAGCCGGTGGGCGCATGCCGGGTCCCGCCCGGTCCCGGGACGATAGCGGCATTGCGCCGGGTGCAGGTGGCTGTGCGGTGACGGGATGAGTTGGGTGGGCCGCCATCTTCCGTCGGCGCGATAGCCGTTGGAGAAGGCGGGGGCCTGACAGGCCGGGCACCGCCAGTCGAGAAGGCGGTGGTGGCGTGTGCAGACGAAGGTGTGCGGGAGTCGCCACGAGCCTTGCCAGACCGAACCGCCAGGAAGATCGGCGGTGTCGGCGAGGCAGTCGGGGCAGTAGCGGCTGAAGGAGGTGAAAACCCAGCCGTCGTTGGCCATGTCGATATGGCTTTGGTGTCGCCCCAGGTATACGAGGTGCAGAGGGGGATAGCTGGGGGCCTGCGTCGCGAGTGTGAGCGCGTGGACCTCGGGCAGGCCGAGCCTGCAGACGGTGGCGGTTTGCTGGGCTCGGGTGTCGTCGACGCGGATGATGTGGCGGGTGGGGAACGTCGTCCCGGCGGTGAGTCCGCACCGATGCGCGAGGTCGAGCGGGGGGATGCCGATCCGGTGGGCGAGACGCAGAAGGTAGCCCGCCAGCAGTTCACCCGAGGCGGGATCCAAACTTCTGGGCAGCGGTGTGTTCGTCATCCGGTGTCCGAGGCTGCGGGGCCGTGGTCGTCGAAAACGGAGTTTCGTCGCCTTTTCACCTGTCGGGGCTTCTTGTCGACGGCTGGTGGGTCGATTGGGATCACGGGCTCGTCCGGCGGCTGCTCGGGCTCGTCACGACGGAGCACGATCTCGTCCAGCAGGCTCTCGTCGATCAGTTCTTTCCCGGACTCCATGGCCTCCTGGGTTCCGTCCTCGAGTAGGCGCCCCAAGAGACCGACGACGCCGCCGGTGCGACGCATCAAGTACTCCGGCATGGTGCCGCCGGTGAGCATGCCCTGCTTTGCGTTCAGCAGCCGCATGTGCTGCTCGATTCCTTCCAGGTGGTTGATGAAGGCCTGGATCTGCCGGGGTGTGGTGTAGCGGAAGCGGTCGATCTCGATGAGCTCGAAGCGGTGCTCTGTCTGTGTGATCTCCAGGCCGTGGATGCGGGTCGACTCCAGTGGTGGCATCTCCCATTGCCGGGTCTTCTTGTTCCACTTCGCCTCTCGCAGGAGCCCGATGCCGGGGATGTTGACGCCGGTCAGGATCAGGGTGACGTCCAGGCTCATGAAGGCCCGCATCAGGTCGAGGACGTCCTGGTCGTCGGCTCTGTGCATGCGCAGTCGGCTGATGTCGTCCAGGATCAGCGCTTTGACGCCGTGGTCGTGGAGGGAGTCGGAGACCTGGCGAACGAGTTCCGGCAGTGTGGCCGTCTTTCGGGTGGGGGCACGGAAGAAACCCAGGATCGACGCGCAAAGGCTCTTTGGCGTCGCTGTCACCGGGGTCGAGACATAGACGACCGGCGCGTGGAGATCGCGCGCGCCCGGCAGAGCCCCGGGGTTGAGGTAACTGTGCAGTTCCAGCCACTGGCTCTCGAAGACGGCCCCGGCTGAGCAGACAGATGCAGTCTTGCCGTAGTTGCCCCAGCCGCTGATCATGATGCCGGCGCGCGTTGGATCGTCCTGTTTCATCGTATTGCCGCGCATCCGGCGCCGGATCAGCTTGCCGACCTGGCCGTGCATGGGTGTGTTCTGCAGCGGGAGGTTTGCGTTCGTCAGCTGTCGGTAGAGGTCGTAGTCGGCCTTGCGGCTCTCGGGGATCATCGGCCACCGCTGCAGCGAGATCACCGGGCCGGGGACGAGCAGGCCGTAGTGGCTGCGGTAGTGCTGCCAGCCGACGTAGGTGTCGCGGGGCGGTTGGCCGCCCAGGATCAACTCGGCGATTCTGGCTCGTGAGGGCAGGCCCTCCAGCGGATCGTCGGGGGAGAGGACTTGGGTCATTCGTCGTCCTCCTGGACCCTCGTGTGGGCTTCTGAACCGTCACGAGGCGGCGGCAGGAACATGGGCCGCCGACTCAGGGCCTCGTGCAGTGTCGGCGGAGCGACGGGCCTGGTTCCGGCAAGTGCTTCTTCGCGTCGCCGGCGGCGGTCGGCGTCGACCGCGTGGTCGATCGTGCGGGCGTGCTCTGCCCAGGCCACAGGCATCTCGGCCGGAGTTGACTCGCCTGAGAGGGCCGGTGCGGCGGGGCGGTCGGCCGCCGCAGCCTGTGCGCGAGTGATCTCGCGGGCCTGGGCGACGCGCTGCTTCTTCCCGGCCTTCTTCTTGGTCTGGCTGGGCCATTGGTCGACGGGGGTGACCGAGCCGAGGATCTCCAGCAGATGTTCCAAGAGTTCGCTCTCGGTATGGATCCTGATGTTGTTCGCCTTCACGCGCGCCAGGAGAGCGTCGGCGGTCTTGTCCGAGAAAGCGGGGACCTCGCCCTCGGGCGGTAGCCCTCGCCAGCGCAGGGTGTGCCAGGTCTCGTGGTCGGCCGGGTCCTGGAAGAACACCTGCCGGCGGTCCCTGCGGTCGCTGCGGACCACCCACTGGCCCGCGTGCTTGCCGCCTCGAGAAGAGGGCTGGCCGAAGCGCGGCTCATCGAGGACCGCGTCGTGATACCAGAGCCCGAGGATCTTCACTCCACGTCGCGGATGGATTTTCACGTGGTGCTTGCGCAGGACCTTGTAGTAGAAGCTCGGTTCGGGAAAATCCAGGTCGAAGCCGCCCTGTTCCATCGCCGCGGCGAACAGGGTGTTGGGGCTATGGTCCTCGCCCGGCGCCCAGCTCGGGGCGTATTCGCCTAGTTTGCGGTTCTGCCAGATCTGGACGATCCAGGTCGCGATGACGTGTTCGGCCTGCGCGAGTGTCAGGCGCGCGTCGCGCTCGGGGTCGGCCCCGCGGTCCGCGACGTCGCCGCCGGTGAAGCCCAGCAGGTGCTCGAAGAGCATGGTCTGGATAGTGAGGAATTGGCGCTCGACCGCGAATTTGCCGCACGTCGTCAACTGCACCCGATCAGGACTCTCGGCCCGGGTTTGTGAAGGTCACGCATCGGTTCCACCCGTGGTTCGGGCGGGAGTTCGCGTTCGTTGACCGACGTCTGGCCTGGGACGAGGACAGGGTCTCGTTCATCGGCCCGGATGGGGATGTGGCCTCGCTGCCTGCGGCGTGGACCGACATCGACCCCATCGATCCGTTCGTGGTGATGGCGGCGGGCCGCTGCCCGTTCCGGATCGCGGATCTGCTGGCCGTCGCGGACCAGCTGGACGCCCTCAAGATCCGGGGTGTCGGCGGATCGGCGCCGTGAGCGTCGTGTGATCCACGCCGCCAGCGGTGCCGACGGGTGGTGAGGCGTGTGGGGGCGAGCCGACGGGAGTGCGTTTCACCTGCTGGTTTGCTCCCGCGCGCCCCCAGAGCGGCCTTGGCCGGAGCCGTCGTCGGCGCGAACCTGAGGACAAGGATTCCGGCAGGGAGGTGACCTGGTGGCGACAGCGATGGCGGACCCGAAGGTGGCGGCGCTGGTGGCGACCAGGTCGCTGAACCCGCACCCGGAGAAGGTCACCGACACCGTGTTCCTGGCCTCGCGGTTCTGCGACGCCAGGGACGTGGTGCAGGTCAAGTACGAGATGGTGCGCCGAGTACGGGTCGACGGGGTGCCCGTCACGCAGGCGGCCCGCGCGTTCGGCTACTGCCGCCAGGCGTTCTACGAGGTCGCCGCCGCTCTGGACGCTGGCGGGCCGAGCGCCCTGGCCGCGGGCAAGCCCGGCCCCAAGGGCCCGGTCAAGCTGACCGACCCGGTCATGGACCAGGTCGAGGGCTGGCTGGCCGCCGCCCCCGGCCTGCGGTCCCGCGACCTGGCCGCCCGGGTGCTGGAGGTGTTCGGGTTCCCGGTCCATCCCCGCTCGGTCGAACGCGCCCTGGCCCGTCGCCGCGAGGCCCGCGACCCCCAGGAGCCCATAGCCCGGCCCTGAACAGGGATCCGAGGCCGGTGTTGAGCATTACGAGCGCCTGCACCAAGGGGCCGACGGTCCGCAGCACGGCCTCGCGGTGCTGACCGCCAAGGGTCTGGTCGCGTTCCTGCGCGTGACCGCGGCTCTGGTCCCCGCCGCCCGGTGGCGGCCCCCGTCGCCGGCCGCGCCGCAGAGCCAGGCAGGGCCGGTGGACCCGGAGATCATTCGCGTCTGGTCCCGGATGGTCCTCGCCCATGCCCCTTGACCTGCACGAACCATCGACTGGGAGTAGGAGATGGACCAGCAGTTGTTCGGCCCCGCGCTCAAGGTGACCGCCGATCACCTCGCCCGCGACGCCTACCTCTATGTCAGGCAAAGTTCGATCAAGCAGGTTCTAAACAACACCGAGTCGACGGTGCGTCAGTACGGACTCCGCAGCAGAGCGGCCGCGCTGGGCTGGCCGGCCGACCGAATCATCGTCATCGACACCGACCAGGGGCAGTCCGGCGCGAGCGCCACCGACCGAGAGGGCTTCCAGCGTCTGGTCACCGAGGTCGGCATGGGCCGCGCAGGGATCGTGCTCGGCCTGGAGGTGTCCCGGCTGGCGCGCAACAACACCGACTGGCACAGACTCCTCGAAATCTGCGCGATGTCCGGCACCCTGATCCTGGACGAGGACGGTCTCTACGACCCCTGCGATTTCAATGATCGACTCCTCCTCGGGCTCAAAGGGACGATGTCGGAAGCGGAGTTGCACCTGCTCAAGGCCCGTCTTCGTGGCGGGCAGTTGTCCAAAGCGCGGCGCGGGGAACTGATCAGCCCGGTGCCGATCGGCCTGGTCTACGACCCGTCCGGGAAGGTCGTCCTGGACCCCGACGTCGCGATCGTGGCCGCCCTGCGCGCGGTCTTCGACCTGTTCGACACCGTCGGCTCGGCCACCGCGGTGGTCAAGGCGTTCAACCACGACGGCCTGCGACTACCCCGCCGACTGCCCCACGGCCCGGACAAGGGAAAGATCGTCTGGGCACCGGCCACGCACTCGCGCATCCTGCAGATGCTGCACAACCCTCGTTATGCCGGCGCGTTCTTCTACGGCCGTTTCCAGCACAAACCCACACCCGGCACCGGCAAGTCCGGGCCCAGGTTGCAGCCGCGCGAGCAGTGGATCGCGCTGTTCCCCGACCACCACCCCGGATACATCACCTTCGAGAAGTACGAGGCCAACCAGGTCAAACTCACCGCCAACGCGCGCGCCCACGGCAAGGACCGCCACGCCGGCCCACCACGCGAGGGCCCGGCGCTGCTGCAGGGCATCGCCGTCTGCGGGATCTGCGGCAAGCGCATGACCGTGCGCTACCACCAGCGCAAAGTCCGACTCGAGCCCGAGTACGTCTGCCAGGCGAAGGGCATCCAGCACGGCAACCCGATCTGCCAGCGCGTCCACGGCGCCGGCGTCGACGACGCCGTGGGACATCTGCTGGTCCAGGCCCTGACCCCGCTTGCCCTGGAGGCCGCCCTGGCCGTGGCCGAGGAACTGGCCACCCGCGCGGATGACGCCGACCGGCTGCGGGCCGCCGCCGTCGAGCGCGCCCGCTACCAGTCCGACCTGGCCCGACGCCGCTATCTCGCGGTCGACCCCGACAACCGCCTGGTCGCCACCAGCCTGGAAGCCGACTGGAACGCCTCCCTGCGCGAACTCGCCGAGGCCACCGACACCTACGAGAAGACGAAAGCCGAAGGCGCCGGCACCCTGAACGACACCCAACGCGCCCGGATCACCGCCCTGGCCAGCGACTTCCCGAGGTTGTGGAACGACCCTGCCACCCCGGTGCGCGAGCGCAAACGCCTGGTCAGGCTCCTGGTCGCCGACGTCACCATGCACCGTGCCGAACAGATCACCGCCCACGTCCGCCTGCGTGGCGGCCAGGAACACACCCTGGTCCTGCCGGTCCCGCTGGCCTCCTGGCAGATCCGTCAGACCCCCTCCGATGTCGTCGCCGCCATCGACGAGCTCCTTGAGGACCACACCGACGGCCAGATCGCCGCGATCCTCACCACACGTGGTCACGTCAGCGGCAGCGGCCGGCCCATCCACGCCCGGATCGTCCGCCAGATCCGCGACGCCTACCACCTGCGCAGCCACCCCCAGCGGCTGGCGGACCTCGGCATGGTCAGCCTGCGCGAGATCTCCCGCCGACTCGGCGTCAACCAGGTCACCGTCAAGCACTGGCGCGACCGCGGGCTGCTGACCGGACGCGTCGCCAACGACAAGGGCGAGTACTTCTACTACCCGCCCCCACCCGACTTCGTCAGGCCCCGACTCGGCCGACCGTCGCCCTACAGACTCGCTGACGACTCAACAACAACCGCATCAACCGAAAGAGGCGCAGTATGAAGCACGAGGTTTGTCGGTCTGCCGCAGCACCCGGGCGGGCAGGATCCGGCAGCCGATCTCCCGTTCGGCCTCCACAAGGTCGTGGTTCTTGTAGGGGCCGCCGTGGTCGGTGGTGACCGTCTCCGGGGCGAAGAACGGCAGAGCGGCGACCCGGTGCCCGCTGAACTCGGCGATCACGTCGGCCGGGACTCCGGCGTACGGCCACTCCATATCCTCGCCCCAGCCCTCCCGCATCGGAAGCGGCAGCATCACGTCCCGCAGCAGCATCGCGATGTCGACCGAGGTGTCGGACTGCAGCGTGAGCCGGAAAGCCGGCAGCCCGTGCGTGTAGAGATCGAGCGCGAGGGTCAGGGTCGCTGTGACCGCGTCGCCGAACACGGTCTCGCGCAGCTTCACCGGCATCGGAGTCGAGTCCAGCACCAGGACCTGGCCCGGCCGGTGGACCACCATCCGGCCCGAGACGCCGGCCTCCGCGGCGGCCTGGGCCGTCCGCCCGTAGCGTGGCCGAGCGCCACCTGGCCCGAACCACTCCTTCCAGACGTCCGCAAACGTCCAACGGGAAGGGATCTTCTCGGCCGGAAACGCCGGAAACCGCTCGCGGATGTATTGGTGCATCAACCGGTGCCTGGCGGCCAGACTCAGGCGGGCGCGTTCCCCGCATTCGGCCTTGACCGCGAAGATCGCCTCACGGACCTCCTCGGTGACGCTGCGATGGCCACTGCGTCGCCGGGTCCAGCGCCCGTCCGCGCAGGCCAGCAGGAGACTGTCGCCCGCGAGTCCCGACAGACGCTCCAAAGTCCGGAAGCTGAGGTGCTGCAGACCGAGCCGGACCGCCTCCGGACGGGGCATCGCCTTCATCTCCGCCGCCTTCGCGTTGCGTCGCTGGGTCAGCGTCGTGCGGTGCGGGTCGTAGCCCGGCCGGGGCTCACCCGGCAGTGCCCGAGCCGGGTGCCCCTCCCGGAACCCCGTCTCGGCTTCCAGCACATGCGCAGCCCGCAACCGGGCCCGCTCCACCTGGTCCTCGGTCAGGTCGGCCAGTGTCCTCGGCTGCCGTGAGACCGGTGCCGGGCGCCCCGGCACTTCGGCTACCGGCAGGAGCCGCAGGTCGGCGTGGTTGATGAGCCAGCGGAACGAGCGGGTCTCAGCATGGCCACCGCCATCCACGAGCACGAGCCGACCGAGCTGGCCATGGACATCCTCAACCGTCCACTCGACGCCGTTGAGCGCAACCCGCCTGCCCCGCGCGACCTGCAAAACCCCCCTCGCCGCCATCACACCCCCCAGATCAGCGAGCTGTCGCGCAAGGGACTGCCCAGATCAACGCCGAGCTCGCGCTGCCAGAGCAGCCGGACGATGTTGGCCCGGCCAACGGAAGGCACACTGGTCGCGTCCGCCAACATGGAGAACGTCATTACGCGCCCCTCCCGGCCGCCGATGATCGTCAGCAGCTGATCCCGCATGCCCAGCAGATCCCTCACCGGCCGACGACGCGACGACAGGTGGTCAAGCACGCTCCAGACATGCGGGCGCCAGCCCGCGACCACCGAGTACCGCCAGCCACAAGCCGCCGCCGTCTCCCTGGCCGCCGCGAACTTCAGCGCGTCCTCGTCCTTGACCAGCTCCATCGGGCGGACATCCATCAGCCACATCCCGCCACCGATCACCACCAAGTAGTCCGGGATGTGCCAGGACGACCCGCCCCCGTGCTCGAAGTCCAGGCGGAACGGCTGAGACAGCACCTCCGACGCCCCCACAAAGTCCAGCGCGACCAGCAGCCGCATCTCCTCCAGCGACTCGAAGCCGTGCCCTCTGCCCGTGGACGCCATCACCTCCAGGCCGGGACGATGCCGCTGCTTCGCCCGCCAAGTGAACCCCCGCACCGGCCGGGACGACAGCACCGGAACATGAGCCATGTCGCGAACCGGCCAGCAGCCCTCGCCGGCACCCACCCGCCACGTCGAACTCCAACGACATATCCAGCCATCCGTGAGATCGAGTTGATCCCGAAACGCGGCATCCCCGCTGTACGCCGCGACAAGCTCGTCGAGGCGACTCGTGTCCGACCGGATCCTCGCCCTGGCTATCTCGCTCACTCACTCACAGCATCACCACCCGCGTAGCGACAAGGCCCGATCTTCGGAACTGACCACAACTGTGACTTAGCGCTGTAAGTTGGCCCTTGTTGCAACCCGAACGCTCAGCGGCGGGACCGAGGGGCTCGGCCTTCGGGAGTCAGGTGCCGACCAGGCCCCATGCATCGAGCCCGCCGTAGATATGGGCCCTCAGGCAATGGGGGGCGCTGAAGCCTGAGGCTTCGCCGCGGTAGATGGCGATGAGCGAGTCCTTGCCCCGCCACCAGGTGTCAGCGAGTCCCTGGACTTCGGGTACCGGCTCGAATCCGTCGAGGTTGAGGTCCTCGACGGCGCTGCCTTTGATCTTCGTGATGGTCTCGGCCCAGTAGCCCGCGTGGCTGGCCAGCGCCAGGGCTTCCACCCATCCCTCTGTGCTGGCGTGCAGCGGCGTCCAGTGGTCAGCGTCGATCCCGAACTCACCTCCTGGCCCGATCATGAACCCGTGGGCCATGGAGACGCGACAGCCGCCGGCCGGGAACCGCCATCCGTTCGCGGCCGAGCCCTCGGGGGCATCGGCTTCCAGAACGCGCGGGCCGCCCTCGTATTCGGGGGCCGGGGGCAGGGCGAGGCCGCCCCAGAGCTCTTGAAAGGCGACAGCCCGGTCGATCTCGGCATCGGGAATCCCTTGCTTGAGCCATGCCTCCCGAAAGAGCTTGAGGTCGCGGTGTGGAACACGCAGCCCGTGTCCCTCGACGAAGTACCGAGCTCGCCGGCTCAAGCCTTCAGGCGCCTGAGGAGTCAGCGGCACTCGGGGGTCTGCCGTCACGGTTGCTGCCTCTCGTATGGAGAGGTTGGTACGGCCGGGTGCGGCGGTGCCGACGGCTGCGGAGCGCTGGACCAACGGACGGGGTCGCCGCCGGGGCCGCCGGTGAGCCAGGAACCGTCGCCCAGGGGCACCAGCTCGTACGGGTTGCTCGCCTCGACGGTGAACTCGCCGCTGAGGGTGCCCGTGCGTACGTCGACCAGGTGGTAACGGAACCACTCCTCCTCGTCCTGACTCTCACCGCCCAGGGTGACGATGGCCGTGTCCTCGGTCACGTAGCCGCCGCTCCATTCCACGAAGGACTCCTCCGGGTCGTACCCGAAGGCTTCGACGGGGAGGGTGAAGAGCACGTCCCCGTTGGGGTGGTCGTGGAAGCTGACGTCCGCCTGTCCGTGGTCCACGGTCATGAACTGGTGCCCGGACGGAGCCAGGTCGATCAGGCAACGGTCCTGCCACGGGTACGTCACGAACTCCGGCTCGCTGTCCGCCCCGCCCGTGCCCCGGAGAATGACGGAGCCGTCCTGGCCCTCACCGATGTCGATGTAGATGCTGCCGTCCACGGGATGCAGGTGGTGGAAGGCGCCGTGCCCGACCGTCTCCAGTTCCCGGCGGGCGACAACCACACCGCTGTCGGCGTCGTGCACGACCCACTGGTCCCCGCCCCCGCGTCCCGCCATCGCGTCCGGCCGGTAGACCCACACCGTCCGGCCGTCCAGAGACAGCGCACAGCCAGGCTGGTGGCCATGGCGTACGTCAGAGTGCGGTTCGAAGTCCGAGGCCCACATGAGGTCGCCGGCGCGCGTGAGGCAGACGACTCCGTTCAGCGTCGTGTACACGACCCGCTCCAAATCCTGCCGGACCACCGACGCTACGACCTCCTCGCCATCCCGCGGCTGGAAGACCGCTGCGGGCTCCAGCGTCCCGTAGACGCCGGCGCCCACGACGTAGGCGTGGATCCGCCCGTCGCGGAGACGCGTGATGACCTTCGGTGGCGGCTCAGGAATCATCCGCTGAGGCTAACGCCCAGCTCAGGAACCTCAAGAGCCGGGGCGGTGTGCGCCCGAGCTGGATAGGCACGGGCTAGCTGCAACGCTCAAGGGCCAACGAGAGCACTAAGTCTCAACAACACAGCGTTACGGAAGCAAGATCCGCCAAGTACTGCGCTCGTCCGCCAAGTAAAAATCTCGGTCACACGTACCTCTGTTCGAATCTCCCGTTCCGCTTCCCGGGTGCCTGTTCGAATATGTTCTCGATACGGTTGTTGTGGGAGGTGTCGCCGTGGACGACGAACAGACCGATCAGGTGGGCGTCGGCTCCCCGATCCTGCACCTGCGCTGCCCCATGGACGTGGACCCGGTTCTGTACCGGCTGCTTCTTGGCCTGGTGGCGGACGTGACACCGGTGGTGCAGGCCGTACCGCCGTCGGTCCTGGTGGCGGACGTGTCAGGCAGCGTCCGATTCTTCGACCGGGATCCTGCCGAGCTGGGCCGGATGGTACGGGCGCGGGCGATGGCGCTGTACGGGCTGCCGGTGGCGGTCGGCGTCGGGCCGACGTGGTCGGTGGCCGCGATGGCATCCCGGGACGCCGCGGGGCGCGGCGTGGTCGCCGTCGGATCCGCGCCGGAGCAGGTGGCCGCCTTCCTGCACCACCGGCCTGTCGGGGAGCTCTACGGCATCGGCCGCGCCCAGGAACAGCGGCTGGTCCGGTTCGGGGTGCACACGATCGGTCTGTTGGCGCAGCTGCCGGAGGCGACCGTGCAGCGGGTGCTCGGAGGGCGGGCGGGCCGGCAACTGCGCGAGGTGGCCCGCGGCGTCGACCGCAGGGTGGTGGTGCCGACGGAGCTTCCGCACAGCACGGCCGGGCAGCGGCGGTTCGCCGTCGACACCCTGTCCCCCGAGGCGGTCCGTGCTGCTCTGCTGTCGCTGGCGGTCGAGCTCGGTGACCGGCTGCGGACGCGACGGCAGGCGGCCAAGGCGATCACGATGACCGTCACCCTGGCCGACCGCTCCCAGGTCCATCGCAGCCGCCAGCTGCCCGGAGGCCCGACCGCGCACACCGATGACCTCCGCGACATCGCGTACGAGATGTACCAGGCGCTGGGCTTCCAGCGGGCCCGGGTCCGAGGCATCGCGTTGCGCTGCGAGCAGCTAGTCGACGCGGCCGCCGTCGCCGAGCAGCTCTCCTTCGACCCGGGCCGGGAGCGTCGGCTGCGGGCGGAGAAGGCCATCGACCTGCTCAACGCCCGGTTCGGTTCCGGCACGGTAGGGCCGGCAGCCAGCTACCGGCAAGCCGGCTGACGTTCAAGGGAGCTCACGAGGCGGTTCTGGTTCCTGTTCCGATGGTGCGGGGCCGAGGTGCCCGACGATTTCGCAGATGGTGCCGTAGATCCCTGTGGCCTCCCGCACGGTCTGGCCGTACGCCGAAAGGGCACGTCGCACTGCGCGCCGCGCAGTGGGGTGATCGGGGTCCACCTGGAGCGCTTCGACGACTGCCCGCTCGAGTTCGTGTGATCGCTGGGTCTGTTGCCCAGTGGGGCGCTCGCTCACAGTGAACGGGCCGTTTCTGAGGGCAGTCGGAGCGCCAGAAGGGAGGGCCGTGAAGCTCGCGAGGAACGCCAACGGATCTGGGTTACCTTGATCATCCCGGCAGTGGGCGGGCCATGCCCTGACGGCTGCGAGGACCACGAGCGCGGATAGGTCCAGGACGGCACTGGGACCATACCCCATACCGAGGAGCCGACTCAGAGCCGCGGTGCTGGCAGAGTGCGCGTTGCCGTTCCGGCCAGTACTGACCAGGTCGTTGGCGATCTCCAGCAGGACCGTCCAGTAGCCGTCGCTCCTGACAGCAGGCCGGCTTGCCTTGGCTCTCATCGGCTGGACCAGGTGACAATTGGCCGAGGGCTCGCCACTCGGGTCCGGTGCAGTCGTCCGTTCACGGAGCCGGGATGGTCCAGGCGCGCAGCTGGCGGGAGACCTCGCGCAGGTCGACGCCCTTGTGCTTGGTTCGCAGCACGAGGGCGAGGGCGTCCTCGGGTGCGTAGGTCATGTGGACCTCGTTCGTCGCCAGGAAGGTTTCGGCGCAGAGCCATGCGAAGAGGTGGTTCTTCGTCTCCAGCGGCTCGTGAAGCACGATCGTCTCCAGCATTGCTGCTGCCTTGAGCCAGAGGGAGCCGTAGACGTCCTGGCGCATGTGGTGGGCCCGCGCTCGGGCACAGGCAGCGTCGAGGATTCCCAGGTCGCGGCATTCCGGGTCACCGGGAAGCCTCTGGGCGACCTGCAGGAGCTCTGGCGGGGTGAGGAACCGGGTCACGCGGCGTGACTCTGGTGTGCCTGGCCGAGGTCGCGGCTGCCGAGCGGCGGCGCATCCGGGAAGGAGGCGCCGACTGCCACCGGGGGCCGAGGCTCCTCGCTGTGCTCCGCGAAGACCGGCGCGAGGCGTGTGACGCTCTCACGGGCGTGCGTCAGGGCGTCGAGGAACGGGTCGTCGGCGGCGTGCAGGGCCGCGTCGCGCACGAATGCCTCGGGTGACTTGCCGGCCACGCGTGCCGCCTTCGCCACTCGGTCGTACTCGTCCGGGCTGAATCCTGTAGGCAGTCCGTCGTTCTGCTCCATAGGAGCGACGGTACCAGCGTGATCATGATCCCGGCGAGCGATCTGCCTGAATGCCGCAGACTCGCCGGCTGTGGCCGCATGTCGAGTTTGCGTCGATTCACCGTCACCCGTCGTACGTAAGGTAGGCGTCCCATGCAAGGAAGTTGTTCGGTGCTGCGCCCGGCGTGAAAGCGAGAACGCGGCGGCCGGAGAAGGTCAAGTGATCGGCCACTACCGCTAGTCCGGACATCACCATGGCGTGGTGAACGTCGCGCAGGGATGCGGCGATGGCATCTTCCCCCTCGGGGCGCTGACCAGGTGTTGGCCGTAGGAACCCTGCTTCCAGGCGGAGTCACGCGTATGCCTTCGAGGTCAATGTGCAGGGTCTGGCCAGGCATGTTCTCCAGGTCATCCCTCTTAATGGGGAGGTGACGTGCCCGTCTGGGCGCGTCTCCCAGCGGCTGACCGGCCGCCGCATAGGCCGCGCTGCCGTAGGTGAGCCAGAGGACAACGGCGCCGTTGCCGTCGGGTCTCCGGTCCTCGTCCTGTGGCACGTACGGGTCAGGTCGGTGAGGGGGTACACCTGGGCAGAACGGTAGCTGTACCACTCATCGACCTCGTGAATGGCCAGGGTGGCGAGGGCATAGTGCGCCATCGCCAGGGCCAGGGCCAGGATCTCTTCGTCGCGAGCCCCCTTGGCGCAGGCCGCGATGAGCTGGTCGTCCTCCCAGTAGGCGAACCCTCGGAACAGGTGGAGCGGGCCTTCGGGGTTGTGGACGTCGGGCATCAGGAAGTCGACCCGGGGGGTGAAGGCGGAGGCATAGCCGCTGGCTTCTGTCCAGGTCAGGCGGACGCCGCGGTGGTCGTAACAGATGGTGCTGAGGAGCCGGGTGAGACGTTGGCCGTGGGTGGCCACAGCGAGTTCGCGGCAGGGCCTGCACATGGACTCTTCGCATGTGGGGCCGGAGTCGCCGCACGGGCAGTGTTCGGAGTCGCGGGCCAGCGGCGGGGTGTAGGGGATGAGTTGCGGCAGCATCTCCGTCGTCACGGCAGGTCTACCGTCGCGCCCAATTCTGGTGCTGGTTTCGCAGTACGCAGAGTTCCGTGCGACGACCGACCGCTCGGTGGTGGGATGGCCGTCGCTGGGGGTGAAGAGCGCCCGAACGACGCCGGTGGACTGAGCCACGGTGCTGCTCCTCGCTGTTTTGGCTGTGGTGTGGGGCTGGGCTGCCCGGGCGGGCATGAAGCCTGCGGTGGGTTTGCACGGCCGGAAGGCGCTCGTCTAACACCCACCGTGCATTGAAGGTGTGGTCGTGGAGTGCACGGCCCGGCTGTTGTACACCGTTGTGGATGGTGGGGTTAGTCCTGCAACCCCACCGTTTGTTTCTGCAGGGTGGAGTTCTTCTGATCCATCCCGGCCAAGCCGGCCGCCCACAGCACACCCTGCCCCAGCGTTCACGCGGCACTCGAACCGGGTCGGTGCATCCTTGCGCGAACTCGCGCCGCCCCCAGTCGGTAAGGGTCGGGCTCCTCACTCTGTGGTGTCTCCCGCCGGCGCTCCCGACCGTCCGCCAGCGCTGCGGCCACGAGGTGCTCGGCAGCCCGCTTCCGCGCCGCCTGGGCCGCGGCCCGCGCGGCCCGGCGGGCGTCGTCGGTCGACGGGTGGAGGTGGGTACGCCGCATCTCCGTCTCGAAGGCGGCCGTCGCTTCCGCGTCCGCCCGCGCGTCTTGTGCCAGTGGCGCGAGGGCCGACTGCTGTCGCTCCCACGCGGTCAGCTCTGCGGCGAGTTTGGCCATACAGGCGGAAGTTTCCTCGGTGGCACCCTGCGCGCGGCCTCGGTTGGCAGCCTGTTCCGCCTCGGTCCTGACCTCAGCCGCTGCCTGGTCGGCCGCCCATTCTCGCGCTGCCGGAGCGGTGGGCACCGTCCAGGTAGCGCGCACAAGGTCTCCGGTCTCGGCAGCGGCCATCTCCACAGCCTTCCAGCAGATGCAGATGCCGCACACGTCGGCCTCCATCCGTCGGCCGCATTCCTGGCAGGGCGCTTCCCTCCGTGCGGCCGCCGCAGCCTCCACCTGCGCCTGGCGAGCCGCAACCGCGGCGTCCCGCGCAGCCCGCTCCTCGGCGGCCCGCTCACGGAGTACGGCGCGGCGAGCCTCCTGCGCTGTGAACTCCTGCTTCAACAGCGCCTCGAACATCCCCTTGCGGGTGTCTCCCGGCCCAGCCGGGGCGGCCAGGCCCGTGGAGTGCGTGGAGAGTCTCGCCGCGACGTCACGGCGCAGTGCCCGGCGGTCGGCAATCAGCTCCTCGCAGGCGCGGCAGACCTCTCCGGTGTCCATGCGCCTCCCCTCGTCGCATCGGTCGTCGTAGCAGCTGCTGCGCCGGGGTAGAGCGCGGGCGATAAGCCAGCCCGCCGGGTCAGCGATGGGCACCTGGTCTCGACGCTGATCGGACAGACGCCGGCTCAGCCGAGCAGCGAGTACGCGCTCCGCCCTGTCCGGCCCGACAACGCCTTGCACGAGCTTGAGCTCACGAGCCGCTGCCGCCCCCACCATGGTCCGGGTCGCCGCTCGGCTCACCTGGCTGTAGACCACCTCGACCGGCGCCAAGGCAGACCGAAGCTTCGGGGGCAGCGGTTTCCGGCCCTGCGGGAGAGCAGTCGACTGCCCTCGCCACAAGGCAACCGCGTGCCGCGACGCATCCGTGCAACTCACACCGCCGACGACACCCTGCTGTTCCCCGCGGAGCGGGTCACGGACGACCAAGGTCTCCTGCTGCAACGCCGAAGCGTCCTCGCGCGGGCACGCGCGGCCCGGCTGACTTCCGTAGCGCCCACTGGCTCCGCCGGAAAAGCAATACTCAGCGGCACTCTTCTTCGGTAGAGCAACCACTAGAGAGTGGGTGGTGTGGAGGTGTGCAGCATCGGCGCGTACGGCTGGAGCAGGGCGCATTGCCGGGGATAGGCGCCCGTTCCCTGGTGGGGTCGGGTAGGGCAGGGCATCCCCTGGTTCAAGATCACCGAGTGCAGTTTCTGTCGCTCGGGATGCGAGCTGACCATCTGCCAGAACTGCGGCGCACGCCCTACCGCGGTGGTCCTGCCGCGGCTTCCACAGAAGGTCGGACGTGAGCTTCAACAGCGATGCGTCAGCAGTCGCGTTGCGGACGCTGGCAGTACGCGCGGCGCTGCTGGGACGAATGCTGGTGAGGGAGGTCGGGGAGGTGGCCGGGCGGGCCCCGACGGCGGCTATGGCAGGGAGGACCACCTGGCTTTTCCCGGCCATGCCTGTTCTTGCCAGCCTCTGGATGATGGTCACCACGCCGTGTGCCGCGAGCCGCGCCAGAACCTTGGCTCCGGCGGCCGGCGTCGCCGCAAGCATGCGTGCCACCGTGGCGGCCGGTCGTCCGCGCCGCTCGTCCACGGTGCCGGGACAGAGCCGTAAGCGCCCGTGCTTCGTACTGTTGAGGGCCATCAGCACGAGAGCCAGACGGTCGGTGGCAGCGCCTCGACCGGTGCGATCGGCAAGTAGCCCAGGAGGCGTTACAGGCTTGGACGGGTCAGTGGGCCGCCAGCCCGGACCCACCACGGCCTCCATGAACCGCAGGAAAGTGGCCAGCTCGGGCTGTGTGAGGGCCATCGGATGAGCGACGGTCCCCAGCCCGCGGGCCCTCCACATGGGCATCACCACGCACTCGAGTCCTCGGACTCGACCTGCGGCATCTGTGGTGGGACGGGTGGCCAGCAGGCCGGAAGCCCTGAGGTGCGGCAGTACGTCGTGGGCGACCGTTGACTGGCCCACGCCGAGCCAGCGCCCGAGTTCGGCTGCCCAGATCCGGGCGCGTCCGTCCTGGGCGGAGGTCTTGGCCATGAGAACGAGCAGCCCGAGGATGGCCGCATCAGAGGCGCCCGTCACTCGGGCTGCCTCGACGGCAAAGAGGACTGCTGCGCGGAGCCGACTTTGAGTAGCAGCGCTGAGGTCGAGTGGACTCGCGGGAGCGTTGGGGTGGGCCCGCCGCGCTCTCGGAACCCGGGCGGGCTCCACGCTCGGGATGGTGCTGCGTGACGGATCACGCGGTCGCTGACTACGCATCGCGACGGCTCGCGCGCGTCGTCGAGTTACCGGGGGCGGGGCGCGCTCTTGGGGGTGCTCCAGGGCCGCGTCTCCCGGACCAGAACCATGTCTCATTTGCCGCATACTCCGTCTTCCGGACAGACCGGGGCTGACAGAGGGCAGCGTGATGCTGCACCATGTGCTTTGTCCTTGAATATCAGGCTGAGGGCACAAGGAAGCCCGCCAAGGCTTCCAAGATCCTTTGTGGGATCGATTCACCCCTCGCCGGTGCTCGCACCGAGCGGAGGGCCTTCGCTCGGGTTCCTGCCGAGCGGTTGCGTGAGGTCGGATCCGGTGCGCCAACACCGCTTCTGACCGTGACGGCAGAGACCCGGTAGAGCCGGCTCCGCCTCAGGTGCTACGCCATTGCGCCCCCTCTCCTTCGGGAGAGGGCTTCGCGCGCACGGGGATCGTCGAGCGCGGACATCGGAGCAGGCACGCCGAAGAGCAGCAGAGCAAGTTGACGTGCCGCTGCTGTCCGTGCAGACGCAGGGGTAACCTGTGTCATGTCGACGCCTTCCACGCGAAGGTCGTAGGCCGCGCCCCGGAGTCCTACCTCGCGGGGCACAGTACTGATCTGGGGATCTTCTCCGGTGCTACCTTACCGCCGCAAGTGCGCCCGATGGAGAAGGTATGGCTATCGTTTCCGCTGCCAGGACAAGGTAGTTGACGGGGCATCGGTGTCTGCCGCCTCGTCCCCTCAACCGAGATGGGGAGCTGTACCGAGGGATGATGGGCGCCAAGAAGACTGACGATGCGGTTGCTGATCCGGGAAGCTACGCTCCTCCACGGCAGCGGATCCGCTTCGTACGTGCCATGGCTCACCTCGCGAAGCAGCGAGCCTTGGGCGAGCCCGCATCGGTCTACATCAGCGTCCCGCCCGGAATCTCTCAGTCCCGGCAGTGGCCGCAGTGGCGAGCTCGTATCCAAGGGGACCTCCCCGATGGCACCCAGCTGCTCACCTACGAGGACGCATTCGGCGGCCGAGAGTACGAATGGGACGCTTTCGCCGATTCTCTTGACGGGCTGATCGTGGTCGGCAAGCAGAAGCGCGCTGGAAGCCGGGTGTTCATCCTTGGGCCGGTGGCCCGGCTGGAGCTGCGCTCCCTGGTCGCACAGCGCCCAGTTCTGCTCTATGCCCATGATCTTGGGCTGGTTCCGGTGGTCGACTGCAAGCCGGCCCCGCTCCCTCACGAGCACAAGGGCACCAGGCTCAAACTGACGGTGCCTCGACGATGGACGCGGACCTCGGAGACACTGACCAGTGCGCTGGCAGCCCTTCAGCCACCCCCAGAGGAGACCCCCCGCACCGCAGACCATCTGCTCCACCCTTTCGACGCTCCTCAGGAGTACTCCAGCACGTGAGGGCCTACGGCAGAAGTGGCACCGCGGTCTCCTGATCTTGTCCGTGGAGCCCCAGCATCCATCGCGGCGTCCGGGCGTGGGTAGTCCACCTGGGATACCCACGGTGGCCAATCAGGCTCGGGATTCGAAATCCTTGTGGTCGACTTGGGGCTGCCAGCTCGGCCGACCGCGGTCCACCTCCATGCAGGGGGCCACTCCTGCGTCGCGGCGGCGCCCGTAGCCTGTGACCGCGACAGAAGAAGGAGCCACGTGTCTCAGATCGACCGCCATGATCACGGCAGCGCCTCGGAGTCCCCGGCGATAGACGACGCACAGGCAGGCGGCACCGAGGAGGACGATCGGATCACGGCCTGGCTGGCCCACGGAGAGCGACCCATCTACGAGAACCGCTGGGTCACCGTGACCATGGTGGATGTCCAGACGCCCGACGGTGAGCGGTTCGAGCACCACAAGGTGTACCTGCCGGCGGCGGCCATCGTAGCGATGGTCGACGAGCAAGACCGCGTGTACATGATGTGGCGCCACCGCTTCGTGCCGGACCTGTGGAACTGGGAGCTGCCCGGCGGCCTGGTGGATGCGGGCGAGAACCCTGCCGAAACCATCGCCCGCGAGGCGCTGGAGGAGACCGGGTACGCGCTGACCAGCGCCCCTGAACACGTGGTCATGTACGAGCCGATGATCGGGACGGTGACCAGTCCTCACCACATCTACATCGCCCGCGGCGTGGTCAAGGTCGCCGAGCCGACTGAGAAGAACGAGGCCCAGCGCACGGCGTGGGTGCCGCTGGACGAGATCCCTGCACTCATCGCGGCTGGCCAGATCGCCAACTCGGGAACCCTGATCGCAGTCCAGCATCTGCTGATCACGCGCTCACGGTAGGAGCTGGTCACACGTGCTGCAGCACCCTTTCGATGCGCCGCCTCTGTCGCAGCGAATGGGTGTCGGTGGCCAGGTCCTGGGCGCGGAGGGCCTGCCGCCTCGCTTCGTCGATCTCGCCGCGGCGCATCAGCACTACGGCTAGATCGCACCGGACGCCTGCTTCGGCCCGGTTGAATCCGTCCATCGCACCGAGGGCGCGGGTCAGGTCCCGCAAGGCTTCATCTGCTCCCAGGGTGGCGAGGCAGTTTCCCCTCCATCGGTCCAGGTGTGCCCCTGCTAGGAAGAGAAACGGCAGGGTGGGATCGGTCGGATCCGCTGGGCGGCTCCGCTCGGCTGCGTCGAGGGAGCGTCGGCAGGCGTCAGCGTTCCCGGCTGCGGCATGGGCCTCCGCCTCGGCAGCATGGAGCCAGGCATCGAGCAGAGCGGGGGTGCGGCCCGCCGCGAGAGCGCGTGCATGCTGTACCTGCTCAACGGCGGCTGCCGGCCTGCCGAGGTCGAGTAGCACGTATGCCTGCTGCGCAGTGGCATGGGCGAGGAGGGCAACCGATTGTGACTGTTGGGCTGCCGACCTGGCGTGCTCGTGGAGCTGCCAGGACTCCCGATACCGACCAAGGTCCAGGGCCTGCCAGCCGGCGAGCGTCGCGGCCTGGGTCAATGCTGCAGCGATTGGTTCGCGGCCGCCAGGAGCTGTGGTGTGACTCAGCAGGCCTTCCATCTGCTCGATCTGGCTGCGCAGCTGTGGGAGCAGTGGCTCTGCACCAAGCCGTCGATCGAGGCGCCGAATCATGTCGACCTGGCTGGCGAAGAGGTCTGCGAGGTCTGAATCGGCGCTTGACGGCGGTCAGTAGATACGGCTCTGATCCACTTCTTGTGGTCGTATGACGTTGCGTTACGGCGCTCTGATCGGTTGACCGTTCGTGTGACTACAGCGTGCTCTCGACAGCC